>JAYTQU010000030.1:0-7983 GCA_043746555.1 Pseudomonadota bacterium
TGCCGAGTGAAGACCGCGATCAGCTAAACGCCACGTTCGAATTGCCGCCGGGAAGCAATTTGAATGACATGCGTCGCGTCGCGGAAAGCCTGCAGGCTATAACCGATCGTCATCCGGAAGTAGCGTCGGTATTTGTGAGCGTGGGCGGCGGACAAGTTTCTAACGCGCGCGCCATTATCAATTTGACGCACCGCTCCGATCGCGCGTTATCGCAGCGCGAGTTGCAACTTCTGTTGCAACGTGAGTTCGCCGCCATTCCGGCAACGCGCTTTTCATTCCTTGCCGACATGGGCGGCGGCGATCGTCTGCAGTTAGTTCTGCGCTCGGATGACGCAGAATCGCTCGATCGAACTGTGGAGCGTGTAGAACGCCAGATTCGCGCTATCCCAGGCATTGGAGCGGTCAAATCAAGCGCCACGCTCACGCAACCGGAAATTCGCATCGTGCCTGATTTAGAGCGAGCTGCGGATCTTGGGATCACACCGGACACAATCAGTGAAGCTATTCGCATCGGTACAACCGGCGACGTCGATTTTCGTTTGGCTAAGATCGATTTGCCGACGCGGCAGATTCCAATTCGCGTTCAATTGCAGGAGTCGAGCCGCAATCAAACGGATTTCTTGCGTCTCCTCCGAATTCCGGCGAAGCGCGGGAGCGTACCGCTTGAAGCGGTGTCGAAGTTGGAGCTGTCCAGCGGTCCCGCGCAGATCACGCATTTCAATCGTACACGCAACGTTACGCTCGAAGTCGATCCCGCTGGACAGTCTCTCGGAGAGGTTACCGCCGCAGTCAACAAGCTCTCGGCTGTAAAGAACTTGCCCGAAGGTGTCGAACGAGTGTCCGGAGGTAATAGCCGGCAAATGCAACAGATGATGGTGGGCTTTGTCATCGCGATGGCGCTAGGAGTGTTCTGCGTTTACGCTGTGTTGGTGCTCCTATTTAACGACGTCTTGCAGCCACTCACCATTTTGGTGGCATTGCCCATGTCGCTGGGCGGTGCCGTTGGTGCTCTGATTATATTTGGTTATCCACTCGCGATGCCTTCGCTGATCGGCTTGCTCATGCTGATGGGCATCGCTGTCAAGAACTCGATCTTGCTCGTTGACTACGCGGTGATCGCGGAACGACGCGGCCTGTCGCGCCGCGACGCCTTGCTGGATGCCTGCAGTAAGCGCGCCCGACCGATCATCATGACATCGATCGCCATGGCAGCAGGTATGGCGCCGGTGGCATTCAACATTGGCGGCGGCAGCGGCTTTCGCTCGCCGATGGGTGTAGCGGTCGTCGGCGGGCTAATCACCTCCACAGTACTCAGCCTGTTAGTGATCCCTGCGGCGTACACCTACATCTCCGATTTGGAAAATTGGCTACGCCGACTCCGCGCGCGCGGCATGCACGCGCCCGGCACGACGGCGACGATTAACGACTAATTTATAACGACTAACTCAGTCGCCCGTCCTTCAGCGTCAGCATGCGCTGCATACGCGCCGCCAATTCCGGCGCGTGTGTCACGATCACCAACGCCGTCCCGACTTCGCGGTTCAGTTCGAGCATGAGCTCGAATACTTGAGCGGCATTCGCACCATCCAAGTTTCCGGTGGGTTCATCCGCCAGCACCACTTGCGGTTTGGTGACCAAGGCGCGGGCCACTGCGGCGCGTTGACGTTCGCCGCCCGAGAGCTGACTGGGACGATGTTCGAGTCGCGCGCCTAAGCCAACGCGCTCCAACAGCGATTGCGCGGCGTGCTTCGCTTCGATAAGCGGCACTCGCCGCACCAACAACGGCATCGCGACGTTCTCGATCGCGCTGAATTCGGGAAGTAGATGATGGAATTGGTACACGAATCCAAGCGCTCGATTGCGCAATGCGCCGCGAGCCACATCGGACAGTTCGCTAATATTTTCTCCCGCGATGATCACGGCGCCGCTACTCGGCACGTCGAGACCGCCGATCAACTGCAATAACGTCGTTTTGCCCGAGCCGGACGCACCGACGATAGCGATGCGCTCGCCGGCTTGAACTTCCAGGTTGACACCGTTGAGCACGTCCACGCGCGTGCCGCCTTGTTGAAAATGTTTCGCCAAATTACCGCAAGCGAGTACCGGAGTAGCGACAGTTGAAGGATGAGTCATATCGGTGAGCGATTTGTAAGCGCGGTCGTTAGAGCGTGCGATTTTCCATGACAGTTCTGACAAACGATACCGTTAAACGCCGCTGCGTCACCAGCGATGCACGATCCAATGTATCGAGCGCGTCGCAAAGCGAACTCATGTCGCGCGGCAATCGGCGCTGCAACCAATGCGCGACGTCTTCGGATAATTCCAAGCCGAGTTGCTCGGCTCGCAGCGTCAGCGCGGCGCATTGTTGTTCGTCATTGAGCGGCTTGATTCGAAGCAAAGTACTGACCGCAAGACGCGATGCCAAGTCCTTCAGCTCAACGTTGATCGACGCCGGCGGCGCTGCCGCCGCAATTACCAAGCGACCCGGCGCATCTTCCAATTCAGTATACAAACGAAAGACGGCGCGCTCCCAGTCGGTCCGTCCGGCCACGCGATCGAAGTCGTCAAGACAGACGGCGCTTAACGATTCGCAACCGATTAACATTTCCGGCGCGAGGGTCGAATCGCTTAGCGGGAAATAGGCTGCGGAGAGATTTTGTTGGCCCGCCTGAGCGCAGAGCGCTTGTAACAGATGCGTTTTGCCAACGGCGAGCGGACCGCACAACCACACGGCCGGTAACTGCGGACCGTGCACAAGACTCATCAGTTGTTCGACGACGTCTTGGTTTGGACCGCGAAAAAAACTAGCGAAGACCGAACTGGCGCGCAATTGCACCGCAAGGGGCAGTTGTCTCATTGCGCGCTTTCGCGCTTGCGGCCGACATCCATCGCGCGCTGTAAATAGGTGGCGACGTAATCGATGCCGCTGGCAATGGTGGTAACCAACACAAGCGTCGTGAGCACGACAACGACGGTCGGCAGCATCGCGTTGGCGACAGGAATTTTGACCTGAGTGCCGTTTTGAGTTGCAGCCAGTACGCCGACTACCACGATCACGTAGGTAATTTGAAACAGCGTATTGAGCTTGCTGATGACGGTTGGATGCCCGTTCACCGGACCAAACCACTTGAGGTAAGCAATCGCGCCGAAACTAATTATCAGATCGCGGGCCACGACGACCGCCGTAAGCCATACGGGAACGTGGCTCACAATTGTGAGCGTGACGAATGCCGTCACCAGCAATATTTTATCGGCCAACGGATCGAGCGCCTTTCCCAGTTCGCTTTCCCAGCCAAAGTGCTTCGCCAAGAATCCGTCGAGACCGTCGGTAACGGCCGCGAAGGCAAACACCCAAAGGGTCAGCGCATACTCGCCGTGCAACAACAACCACGCAACCGGAATAGCCAGCAGTATGCGCAATACGCACAACAAATTGGGAAGGTGGTGGAACATGAGTCGTAACAGCCGTGAACGCTATTGCAGAGATCGGAACTTTAACGAATTGTCGCCCGATGCGGCACCCACCGCAGAACCCAATGCAACTGTACTGTCGACCACTAGCGCCGCGCCGCGCCGCTTCAGTTCCGCCGCGTGGCGCAGCGTGCCCGCATCGCCGCGCACGGCTACACGAAGCCGCAAGGTATCTGCGCTCAATTGATCGACGGAGATGCCAAGCACGACGGTCAGACCTTGTAGGTAACTCATCGCGCCCGCATACGCATCAAAGGTGTGAATGCCGGAAATACTCACCGACACATCGCTGTGCGCGCCCGCCGCGACGGCAAAAAGACGGGCGCAACGATCGGCCGCTTGTTGAACGCCTTCGTCCACTGAAGTCTGCGTCTCGCCGAGTGGACCTTCGTCGTCACCCGGCAATGCGAACGACCAGCGCACGGTAACACCGCCGGCGGCATCGCGGTTGCCAACGCCGAGCAACACCGCATCAGCGCGATAGCGTTCACCGCTCGCCGATAATGCTTGGCTAGAACCACGCGCGGCGCCGACCAGCGTCCCGACGGTTGCCAGATCGGCGGCATCCATTGCCGGCCAAATGATGGGCAGTCCGCGCGCCGCGGCGACTCGTTCGATGGCGTCTCGTTCCGGAGCAACTGGGCCGGATTGCTCTGACGTCACCCACACCGGTTTTCCGCTTGCGTCAGGAACGGACAACCAGATCAAAACCGTCGGACGTTCTCGCCCCCAGATCGGCAGATTCGCGGCGGTCAGCATGTGATCGACCCACGCGCTATCGAAGCGGATCGTTACTGCGCCGTCGGGGCGAACGGCGCGCAACTGCACGTTGTTACGAATATTGGGAATGTCGGACGAAAACTTGTCCGCCGCGCTGCGTATGCCGCTCACTTTCACCGAAACCATGCGAAACGCTTCGACAAACGCCGAATCGCGCGCCTTGTCGGTGGAAGTGTCTACAGCAGCTTCGTACAGGCCGGCAACGTCGGCAGCATGTACGGCAACGCCGAACACGCATGCGCAAACCGCCATCGCCGCGCAAATCAACTTCACTCGACTCAACTGCAAAACGTCGACTCCCAATAGATGTTAATCCGCAAATGCGAACCGCAAGAACTCTGAGAGAGGTAAAATATCACACTCATCGCTTAGCCCAACGCCCGCCCTAAATCGGCGCGTGATCGATCTGACGCATCATGACCTCAAAGCCTTCCGTAGCCTATCGTGACGCGGGTGCCGATATCGACGGTGGCGACGATGCGCTCGTCGATCGCATCAAGCCGGCGATGAAGCGCTCGATGCGCCACCGCGCGCTCGCAGGACTCGGCGGCTTCGGAGCGCGCTTCAAAGTTCCTATCGAGCGCTACCGCAAACCAGTGCTGGTGTCGGGCACGGATGGCGTCGGCACGAAGTTACGACTCGCCATCGAAACGACGCGTCACGATACCATCGGCATCGATTTGGTCGCGATGTGCGCGAACTATGTCGTTGTACAAGGTGCTGAGGCTTTGTTTTTTCTCGACTACTACGCCACCGGCAAGATCAGCGTCGAGGTAGCGGTCACCGTCGTTACCGGAATCGTCGAAGGCAGTACCACGAAGGCCGGTGACGCGATCATCGGTCTGGCCTCCTCCGGCCCGCATTCGAACGGCTATTCGCTGATTCCTCAGCTGCTAAAAAATTCCAAGCGCACGGAGCAAGCCAGGCTTGGCGAAGGCTGGGGCGAAGACTTGGGCGAAGGCTTGTTGTATGAAGCGTTATTAGCGCCGACGCGCATCTGCGTGAAGCCGTTATTAAAATTAGTAACGAGCGTTCCGGTGCGTGGATTGGCGCACATTACCGGTGGCGGACTCACCGACAACATCCCGCGCATGATTCCCGACCGACTTGACGTCGTCCTCCATCGTGCTGCCTGGCGTCGAAGCGGCAAGGAATGCCGAGGCATGATCAATTGACGACGATGCCCATAAAAGCGGCCACAACTTCCGGCACGACGGAGAAGCTCCCGGTCGTCATTTTGATATCCGGTCGCGGCGGCAATATGTGCGCGATTGCCGAGTCAACAGCTCAGGACGCCCTGCCCATTGAAATTCGCGCCGTTATCAGCGATCGCGGCGACGCTGTGGGACTTGAGCGAGCGCGCGAGCGCGGGATTCCCACCGCATCGCTATCACTACGCCATTTTCCAACTCGCGAGAGTTTCGATGCAGCTCTCGCAGACGTGGTCGCAAGTTATTCTCCGGGGCTGGTTGTGCTCGCCGGCTACATGAAAATACTAAGTCCGAATTTCGTGCGTCAATTTGTCGATCGGCTAATCAACATTCACCCTTCCCTGCTACCGAAGTATCCCGGACTGCAGACCCATCGCCGCGCGCTGGAAGCCGGCGACAAAAGACATGGAGCGAGTGTTCACTTCGTCATCGAGGCTTTAGATAGCGGACCGGTTATTATTCAAGGTCGGGTTCTAATTGCCGCTGGGGACACCGAAGAATCGCTTGCAGCGCGTGTTCAGCGCGCCGAGCACATCATCTATCCTCAAGCAGTCGAGTGGTTTGCGCGTGGCCGCCTCGCGATGCGCGACGGCACGGCGTGGCTGGACGGCAAATCGCTCGACACGCCGATCGTCAGAGAAATTTCGTAGCACATAAGCGAGTGAGCTGGTGTCATGAAGCGAATTCAAAATCGATTAACGAGCGTCAGCGTCACGTTGCCGACGCTACTGCTCGCGCTGCTACTGATCGCGCCAGTGAGCTGGGCGCAACCGGTACATTTATTCACCGCCACTTATCAGGCCCGCTTTTACGGCCTGAGCGGCGGAAAACTACTGTTCACTTTTCGCAAGGGCGATCAGCCGAACGAATTCGTTTACGAGTCGCGCGCCCAACCGAGTTTCCTGGGAAGCTTTATGATTAGTTCATCCGCGCGCGAGAGCTGCACGATGACGTTCGACGACAACGACGTGCGACCGTTAAAATTTCTGTCGGACGACGGTAAACGCGGCGAAGATAACGACTCGAACCTTACCTACGATTGGGTTCATCACCGCTTGACGGGGCGTTCGGAGCGAGTTGACTTCGATCAAGCGCTGCCCAAAAACGTGCAAGATCATCTCAGTATTCAAATCGCAGTAATGCAGGCGCTGCAAAACGGTAGCGAGTTAGACGAATACTCTCTAGTCGATTCGGGCGAAATTAAAAGATACCGCTACACAAAAGAAGGAGCCGGTTCGATCAAGTACAAGAACCAAACGCTCGATGCAACGATTATCCGAAGCGAACGATCCGATAGTCCCGGTGGCCGCATTACTCGTTACTGGCACGCACCAGCGCTCCACTTTCTTCCCGTGCATGCGGAACGTTCGCGAAACGGCAAAATCGATTTGACGCTCGATCTAATGAGCGACGAATTCGCGGAATAATGTGCGGCGCGCTTACGCTTTCGGCAGCGTGACGCCCTGTTGACCTTGATACTTACCGCCGCGATCTTTATAGGACGTTGAGCAAATCTCATCGGATTCGAAGAACAACATCTGCGCGACGCCCTCATTCGCATAGATCTTCGCCGGTAACGGCGTCGTATTGGAGAATTCGAGCGTGACATGCCCCTCCCACTCCGGCTCCAACGGCGTGACGTTGACGATGATGCCGCAGCGCGCGTAGGTCGATTTACCTAAACAGATCGTCAACACGCTGCGTGGGATACGAAAATATTCGACAGTGCGCGCGAGAGCGAACGAGTTTGGCGGAATGATGCACACATTCGCGGTTACGTCGACGAAACTGCCCGAGTCGAAATTCTTCGGATCGACAATGGTCGAGTTGATGTTGGTAAATATTTTAAATTCATTGGCACAACGGACGTCGTATCCATAACTAGACGTGCCGTACGAAATAATTTTCTGATCTCCGGCGACGCGCACTTGTTCAGGCGCGAATGGCTCGATCATTTTCGATTCTTGCGCCATGCGACGAATCCAACGGTCTGATTTAATGCTCATTAAAATGGTTCAGGCTAGGAGAAGTACAGGATTAGGAACTTTCGATACTGATCTGCGGACCGGCAATGGCTTGGAAGGACTGCAACCAAAGTTGCGCGGCAACGCGCCTAGCCGTGTCGATATAGGCTTGCCCGAGCGTACTTTCCGGTTCCGCGACAACCGTCGGCTTGCCGCCGTCGGCCTGTTCGCGAATGCGGATATCGAGCGGCAGTTCACCCAACAAGGTCACGCCGTATTGCTCGGCCATGCGTTTTCCGCCGCCCGCGCCAAAAATATGCTCTTCGTGACCGCACTGCGAACACACATGTGTGCTCATGTTCTCGATGATACCGAGCACCGGCACGGCAACTTTTTGAAACATCTTGAGACCCTTGCGCGCGTCCAGTAGCGCAATGTCTTGCGGCGTGGTCACAATGACAGCACCGCTGACCGGAACTTTTTGCGTGAGGGTCAGCTGAATGTCGCCGGTTCCTGGGGGCATATCGACAACGAGATAGTCGAGCTCGCCCCAATCG
>JAYTQU010000031.1:0-2759 GCA_043746555.1 Pseudomonadota bacterium
GGCGCAACGGCTTGAAAAAGCGCAGCGTACACGGCAGTACGTGAGTATTTTTCAGGCCGTTGCAACGCCGCACCGCGCGCTTCAGCGCAGAAGAAACGAACCGACTGAACTCAGCCAACGGTATTCCGGCCAACAATCCGACGACTATCGATCTTCGAGTTCAGCCAAATCGGGTTTTCTGAAAAGGAGAAACGGGTCGGTCCACATGCGCCACGGAGATGAGCAGTCGACCTTCCTTTACGTCGTCGGCTTGAGCGCGTTGCACATCTTCGATCAGTTTGCGAACGTCGTATCCACGGACAACAAGGGCAATCCTTCGATCGCCCTCATGCGCTTCGTTACCGCGTCGGCGTCTCCGATTCGGCATTCACGGACAACTACTTCAGAGATCACGAGTTCGTAATCCAGTCGGCGCTCCCACCATCGCGGGTCAGCAACTGACGCGAAGCGCCAATCAATGATGGGCTGTCACGCGCCGTCAGGTAGCTGATTACGGAAGTTTCGACGTAGACGCGGGGCTTCATGTCGCAATACTACACCCGACTTTCTGTCAATTGGTCGCCGCAATGCCTCGTGCTTCTTATCGGGGCCTTCGCAATACAGTCAATTTAAACCATCCTTGGTCTTTCCCCTGCCAGTCCCAGCGCACGCTTGATGAAGAAACGCTTTGCCATCGGTGCGTGTTCGATTGCATTAAATCCGGCGCGCCGCACGTTGCCGAGCAGCGTACTGTCGTTGCTGAAGAGCTTGTTAATACCGTCGATCAACCCCATCGCCACGAGATTTTCGCTTTTGCGCCAGCGTTCGTAGCGACGCAGAGTTTTAACTTCGCTCAACGCTTCGAGAGTCGCTCCGGCGTTGCGCGCGTCGGCAAACGTTTCGATGAGGCACGCCGCATCCATGAATCCAAGATTCACACCCTGTCCTGCCAAAGGGTGGACCGCATGCGCGGCGTCACCGACCAATACGAATCGCGATCGCGTGTAGTCGCGCGCAGCTTTGAGTTGCAACGGAAAGTGTGCGCGAGGCGCGGCAAGCGTGATATCGCCGAGGACGTTGTCGCTTGCTTGCTGTAACTCAATTGCAAACTCCTCTGGCGCGAGCGCGACCAAGCGCTCGGCTTCTGCAGTGGGATTGGTCCAAACGAGGGAACTGCGGCCATCGGCCAAAGGTAAGAACGCAACGGGACCATTCGAAGTGAATCGTTGCCATGCCGTGCGCTGATGCGGCTTGGAGGTATGCACATGCGTGACGACGGCGGATTGATCGTATTGCCAGCCGGCCGTTTTTATCCCAGCCAACTCGCGACTGGGCGATTGCGCGCCATCGGCCGCGATTAATAAACGAACGCGAAGTTTGCGTTGGTCGGCCAAGCTCACGCGCACGCCGTCGTCGTCGAACTCCAATCCTTCGAGCGGCGCATTAAGCACCGTGACACGTTGTCGAAACGGCGCGGATTCGAATAGCGCCCACTGCAAACGTCGATTCTCAATGATGTAACCGAGATTTGGTTCGCCGGTTTCAGCCGCGGAGAAATGCAGTGCGGCAGCGCCATCCGGTTTGCTTTGTGCATCCCAGACCGTCATGCATTCGTACGCAAAGCGATGCTGTGACGACACATGCGACCAAGCGTTCGCATACGCGAGAATCCGCTCGGAGGCCCGCGATATTGCGGAAATGCGCAAATCAATGTCGTCGTCCGCCGGCGCGACGCTCGGCAGATTCGGTTCCAGCAGCGCGATGCGCGCATCTTGCAACGCTGGTTCGTTCGCCGCCAATGCGGCAACACAAGCGCCCACCATGCCGCCGCCCACGACGAGGATGTCGAAGTCGGGACTCACGTCAACGCACCGCCGCGAGCCAAGCGCGGAATCTTTCCCGCCGCGCCCAAGGACAACCGCGATAGATAATCTTTTGCGCCCGGTGAAAGGTCGAACAACAACATACCGAGATCGCGCGCGGCTTTGATAGGAGCGATATCTTGAGAAAACAAACGGACCAGTCCATCGGTAAAGCGAATGATGCCTTTGCGATCTTCGCCACGCCATGTGGCGTATCGTTGCAACACGTCGTTGCCGCCGGGATCAACATTGGCGTTCTCACCTTTCGCGTCGGCAAGGACTTCCGCCAAACAGGCCGCATCGCGTAATCCCAGATTAAACCCCTGTCCCGCAATGGGATGCAATCCTTGCGCTGCGTTGCCGATGATCGCAAGGCGTTCGGCAACGTGACGATCCGATTGCGTCAACGACAGAGGATACGAAGATCGTTTACCGACCTGAGTGAAGCGGCCCAAGCGCAATCCAAACGCAGCTTGCAATCGCGCAATGAAATCCGCATCGCTCAGTTGCAGCACTTGCACGGCGACATCTGGCGCAAGAATCCACACAAGACCGACGCGCGCATCTGTCAGAGGCAACATCGCGATCGGACCTTCGGGCGTGAATCGTTCGTATGCATCGTGATTGTGAAATTTCTGGCACGCGATGTTGGCGATGATCGCGGTTTGTTCGTAGTCCTTGGTGGTCGCACCGATTCCAGCGGCTTCGCGTACGGCTGAACGAGCGCCGTCGGCGGCGATAACTAAACGAGACTGAAGACTGGCGACTGAAAGCTGAAGGTCAGAGTCCAGAGCAACTTCGTAGCAATCATTGTTTAGCGATAGATGCGTCACTCGCGCTGGCGCATAGATCTTGATCTTCGATTCCTGTAGGCGACGCCACAACGCCTCACCCATAACGCGATTGACGATGACAAAA
>JAYTQU010000032.1:0-16430 GCA_043746555.1 Pseudomonadota bacterium
TCGAATCCCTCCCTCTCCGCCAAAAAATAAAAACCCAGCACGATGCTGGGTTTTTATTTCTTGCCCTTCTTTTCCCGAAGTTGGCTGGCTCTTGATCCGTTAGTACTCGGGTTGTCTCCCTTACCTGCTACGTCGTCTTACAATGCCCACATTGTGAAAGTCCTTCTCGCCCTCGTTGCATTGTTACTTCTGGGCACTTGTTCGCAGCAAGGCTCGGTGCTTGATCGCGTATTGGCGGCCGGCGAATTGCGAGTGGTCACTCGTAATAGTCCGAGTGCCTATTTCTTGGGAGCGAATGGGCCGCAAGGTCCGGAGTATGAGCTGGCTTCGCGGCTGGCATCCGAACTCGGCGTGGCGTTGTACATCTATCCGGTAGCGACGGTGGGCGAGGTCTTGGATGAAGTTGCTTCGGGTCGCGCGCATATTGCGGCGGCAGGGCTCACCGACGGACAGCCGCTGCCGCATTCGGCGGCTTTCGGTCCGCCATACCAACAAGTGAAAGAGCATTTGGTCTATCGATTTGGTAGTCCGCGGCCGCGAACGTTGCGCGAGGCTAGTAGTGGCGACATCGAAGTGGCGGCGCACAGCTCGCACATCGCGACACTGTTGCGTATGCGACTGGAAGACCCGGAGTTAGTGTGGGTGGAAAATCCGGGTGCGGAGACCGGCGAGTTGCTCGATCGATTGACGGCGCGCGATCTCGACTACACCTTCGCCGATTCCAACGAGTTTGCCATCAGCCGCGCGTATCATCCCGAGATTCGTGTGGCGTTCGATTTACAAAACAGCAAATCTTTAGCTTGGGCCGTTAACACACGCGACAACTCGCTCCTCAATCGAGTGGTCGCATTCTTTGCAAACTTACGGGCAGATGGCCAGCTGACGGCGATACTGGATCACTACTACAACAGCGTGCGTCGTTTCGAATATGTCGAGGCGCGCGAGTTCCTCAAACACGCCGACGAGCGCCTGCCGAATTTTCGCGAGTGGTTCAAAGCATCGGCGGCGGAGGTGGCAATCGACTGGCGTTTGTTGGCGGCCATCGGTTATCAGGAATCGCAGTGGACGGCGACGGCGACGTCGCCAACCGGCGTGCGCGGAATCATGATGCTTACCGAAGATACGGCAAACGCGTTAGGCGTTGCCGATCGGCTCGATCCGCAAAACGCCATTCGCGGCGGCGCGCAGTATTTCGTGATGATGCGCAATCAAGTGCCGCCACGAATACGCGATCCGGATCGGACCTGGTTTGCGCTGGCAGCTTACAACGTCGGGTTCGGTCACCTCGAAGACGCACGCATTTTGGCCCAATCGCAGGGCAAGAATCCGGACTCATGGGACGACGTGCGCCGCTTCCTGCCGCTTCTCAGCCAGGAAAAATGGTACTCGCGCGTCAAGCATGGATACGCGCGCGGTTGGGAACCGGTGCGATTCGTGGAAAATATTCGCAGCTATTACGACATGCTGCAATGGATGGCGATCGACGTGAACGCTACCGAAACACATTCACGGCGTCAACGTCGCGCGTTAAAGAAATCTCGAAGTAGAGTAGCACAGTCGTTCGCTAACACACCGCCAACCACTTCCAAGCGATGATTGAGCGCGGCATGCCGCGCGATATTGAAAACACTACCGGCAGCGCCAACTCGCGCATCGCTCGCGCCGAAAACCAATTGTTTGATGCGCGCATGCACCATCGCGCCGGCACACATTGCGCAGGGTTCGAGCGTGACATACAGCGTGGTATCGAGGAGGCGATAACTTTTAAGTGCTTCCGCCGCTGCGCGCATTGCAACGATTTCCGCATGCGCCGTGGGATCGTTGTCGCCAATCGGTCGATTGAATCCTTCGGCAATGATTGAATTGTTTTTCACAATTACTGCGCCAACGGGAACTTCCCCTGCGACCTGCGCTAGACGCGCGAGGTCGAGAGCGCGAGACATGAAAAGCTCGTGACTTACTCCCACTCAATCGTCGCCGGCGGTTTGCTGGAAATATCGTAGGTGACGCGCGAGATCCCGGGAACTTCGTTAATGATGCGACGGGCGATGAGTTCTAAAAACTCATAAGGTAATCGCGCCCAACGCGCGGTCATGAAGTCGATGGTTTCGACGGCGCGCAGCGCGATGACATAGTCGTAGCGGCGGGCATCGCCCAGCACTGCCACAGAGCGCACCGGTAAGAACACGGCAAACGCCTGCGATGTCTTGTCGTATAAATCATGCTTGTGCAACTCTTCCATATAGATGGCATCGGCGCTGCGTAACAGGTCGGCATATTGCTTGGTTACTTCGCCCAAAATACGCACGCCCAAACCCGGGCCGGGGAAAGGATGGCGAAAGACCATCTCGCGCGGTAATCCCAGCTCGACTCCGATGCGACGCACTTCGTCCTTGAATAATTCTCTAAGCGGTTCGCACAGCTTGAGTTTCATCTTGTCGGGCAAACCGCCGACATTGTGATGACTTTTGATGACATGGGCTTTGCCCGTTTTGGCGCCGGCGGATTCAATCACATCGGGATAAATCGTCCCTTGCGCCAGCCACTTCGCGTCTTTGAGTTTGGCGGATTCTTCTTCGAACACTTCGACGAACAAGCGACCGATAATTTTTCGTTTGCATTCCGGATCGGTTTCGCCTTTCAGTGCATTGAGGAATCGTTGTTCGGCGTTGACGCGAATAACACGCACGCCCATGTGCTTACCGAAGGTTGCCATCACTTGATCGCCTTCCGCGTGCCGTAGAAGACCGTGATCGACAAACACACAGGCGAGTTGCGTGCCAATCGCGCGATGCAGGAGAGCGCCGACGACGGACGAGTCCACGCCGCCCGACAAACCGAGCAACACATTGTCTTTGCCGACTTGCTCGCGCACGCGTGCAATGGAGTCGGCGATGATGTTGCCGGCATCCCAACGCGCTTCGCATTCGCAGATCTCACGCACGAAGCGTTCCAGGATTTTTCCGCCCTGCAGAGTGTGAGTGACTTCGGGATGAAACTGCACGGCGTAGAAGCGCCTTGTTTCGTCGGCCATTGCGGCTAGCGGTACGCTTGTGGTGTGTCCTACGCCAATGAAGCCAGACGGAAGTTGCGTCACGCTGTCGCCGTGACTCATCCACACATCGAGCAGCGGACGATGCTGCGCGTCGATGTGATCGCGCAATCCATCGAGCAACCGGCAGGGACTATCGACGGTGACTTGTGCGTAACCGAACTCGCGATGCGATGACGGACTCACTTTGCCGCCGAGTTGCGCGGCCATCGTCTGCATGCCGTAACAAATTCCAAGGACCGGCACGCCGAGTTTGAAAACGCTGTCGGGCGCTTTCGGCGGAGCGGCATCGCTCACCGATTCCGGCCCGCCGGAGAGAATGACGCCGCGCGCGCCGAACGTTTTGACGTCGGCATCGCTCATATCCCACGGATGAATCTCACAGTACACGCCAATCTCGCGTACGCGACGAGCGATCAACTGCGTATACTGTGCGCCGAAATCGAGAATCAGAATGCGATGTGCGTGGATATCGGGTGGCGAAGCGGACGAAGATTGGCTTGGCATCAACTCACTCGGTAATTCGGCGCTTCCTTGGTAATCGTCACATCGTGGACGTGACTTTCGCGCATGCCCGCGCCGGTGATGCGCACAAACTGTGGGCGAGTGCGCATCTCGTCAATGCTCTTGCTGCCGGTGTAGTGCATGGCGGCGCGTAATCCACCTGCGAGTTGCACGAGAATATTCACCACCGATCCTTTATACGGCACGCGGCCTTCAACGCCTTCCGGCACCAGCTTGGCGAGTTCTTCGGTTGCGTCTTGGAAGTAACGATCTTTGGAGCCGTGCGATTGCGCCATCGCGCCTAACGAGCCCATTCCTCGATACGATTTATACGATGCGCCTTGATACAGCTCGACTTCGCCGGGCGATTCTTCGGTGCCGGCAAACATCCCACCGATCATCACGCAGTTCGCGCCGGCGACGATAGCTTTGGCGAGATCGCCCGAGAACCGAATGCCGCCATCGGCGATTAGCGGAACACCGGTATTCTTAAGTGCTTCGGCAACGTTCGATACCGCTGTAATTTGCGGTACGCCGACGCCCGCCACAATGCGCGTCGTGCAAATTGAACCGGGACCGATGCCGACTTTGATGCCATCGGCACCGGCATCGACCAATGCTTTCGCCGCTGCCGCGGTGACGACATTGCCGGCAATTACTTGCAGAGTTGGGTACGCTTTCTTGACGAGTCGCACGGCCTCGATAACGCCCTTGTTATGGCCGTGCGCCGTATCGATCACAATGACATCGACGCCAGCGTCGCGTAACGCACTGATGCGCGTAAGCGGATCGCCGCCGGGACCAATCGCCGCGCCAACGCGCAACGCGCCATGTTCGTCTTTGCACGCGCGAGGAAATTCAGTCGCTTTTTGGAAATCCTTGACGGTAATCATGCCTTTCAAATTGAAATCGGCATCGACCACCAACACTTTTTCGATGCGATGCTTATGTAGCAGCGCAAGCACTTCATCTTTGGGTGCGTTCTCGCGGACGGTAATGAGTCGAGACTGCGGTGTCATGACTTGCGAAACCGGCGCGTCGAGTTGTGTTTCGAAGCGCAAATCGCGATGCGTGACGATGCCCACGGCTTTGCCGCGTACCACGACGGGAACGCCGGAGATACTCTTGGCCTTGGTGAGATCGAGTACTTCGCGGATGGTGATGTCCGGAGCAACCGTAATCGGATCGACGATCACGCCACTCTCGTATTTCTTCACGCGCCGCACTTCGCGCGCCTGCGCTTCGATGCTCATGTTCTTGTGAATGATCCCGATGCCGCCTTCTTGCGCCATGGTGATGGCGAGCCGGGCTTCGGTGACGGTGTCCATGGCGGCGGACGTCAGGGGCAAGTTCAAGCGGATCGTGCGGGTGAGCTGCGTGCTGAGATCGACTTCGCGCGGCAGGACTTCGGAATACGCCGGCACAAGGAGCACGTCGTCGAATGTGAGTGCTTCCTCAAGTATGCGCATCGGCCAACTCGCTTTGCTCTACGACTTGCAGTCTTCAAGCTCAATTTGAAAGCGCGGTATTGTACGGTAGTGGAGGTCGTCCGGTAAACGACTAATGCAATTAATTTGTTCCCAGCACCACTTGTTCCGGCTCGTTGACGAAATAGCCTTGGATGTACTCGACGCCCAGTTGCCACAAGACGGTCATGGTATTGGCGTCTTCGACGCGTTCGGCGATGGTAGCGATCTTGCGGGCGCGCGCGCTGTCCACCAGTTCTTTCACTCGCTGCTGGACGGCGGTGTCGACCGCTAGGTTTTGCATCAAGGTTCCGTCGATCTTCAAATAGTCCGCGGTAAGGTGCGCTAGCAGCCGGGTAGACTCGCGGCCACTGCCGAAATGCTCCAGCGCAAACTTAAAACCGGCTTCTCGAACGGCGGTGGAGAGTGCCACCGTATCGGCAAGATAGTCGGCCGCAGTTTGTTCACTCACTTGCAACGCCAGGCGCGATGGGTCAAGGCGCGTGGATTTGAGTTGAATCGTCAACCACTGCATAAGAGAACGGTCGCGCACCGACGCGCCCGACAGCCGAACAAATAGGCGTTCGACCGGACGACTTCCGCAAAATGCCATGGCGGCGGTTAACACCCAACGATCGATGCTCTTCATCAAATCGTTGCGTTCGGCGACCGCCATGAATTCCGACGGCAGGACGTCGTCGCCTTGTTCGTCGACCATGCGAACCAACACATCGTACATCCCGCGTTCGCCGCCGATCAGACTCGCAATCGGTTGTTGCATGAGTTTGAAACGATTGTCCATGAGCGCGGCTTTGATCATGCGAATCCAAATCGCGTCATTCGCTTGGAGCTTGGTATCGGCATCGGAGCGATCGATCACATGCAACTGATTGCCGGACAAAGACTGCGCTTCGCGGCAGGCTTGTTGCGCGTCGACGAGCGGCTGCGTCGCATCGCGCGCGCGAAGATCCACCATTCCGACACCGAGGGAGCAGGTGCAGATCATCGAGCGGTCGGCGACGTGAAAGACGTGCGATGCAACGCGCGCTAACAGTCCCTTGCCCCAGGCTTCGGTGTCGCGCGTGGTCGGACGTTCCAGCATCGCGACGATAATTCCATCGCCAAAGCTGCCGGCCAAGTCGCCCGGCTTTAAATTGTCGCGGACCACTGCGGCGAATTGCGATAAGAAGTCGTCGATCGCGATGGGACCCAATTGATCGACGATTTGACTGAGCGTATCGATTTGGATGCAAACGATTTGGCGCATGCCTGATTTCAGCGGACGAGCGATGTGCGTATGAAGTTCTTCCAGAAAATAACGACGCGGCAGCAGTCCCGTGGTCGCATCCATTGGCGGCGAAACAACTTTCGGCGAAGTAGGCGTTGGCGCCGACTGCGGCGTGGGCTGTGATGCGGATTCCAGCAGGCGATCGTCATTGCGCTTTAACACGATTGCGACGCGCACAGCGGGTTCGCCTTCATGTTCGACGCGCGCCAAAGAAAAATCGAACGTCGCGTTAGTTTGATTCGGAACCACCGCCTGTGCGCGCACTTGAATGCCCTGTTTGCCCTGAAGACATTGTGAAAGCGCCGTCTTAAACGCGGGATGCGCTTGCGTTTGCAGCGAGTCCATCAACGGATGACCGAGCGCAGTATCCGCGTTCTTGTGACCGAAAAGGTGCAGCCACGCGGGATTGGCGTCGACCACAATGCCTTCTTGTGCGAAAGCGAATGCATCGGTTGCGCCGGACATGATTGAGCGAACTTGTTCTTGACTTTGTCGCGCGGACGCCCGTGAACTCGCGAGTTCGCGCGCCGTGCGAAAGGCGCGCACCTCGCGTTCAACGACCGCTTGCAATCGTGCTCGCGATCCGAGTGTGACGACATCGCGCGCACCCTGCTGCATCGCGGTCGCAATTATTTCTTCATCGATGCGTTCGCGAACCAAAATCGCGGGCGTATCTTTCGACGATTGATCGCGAATGCGCAGCACGCTCAACTGTTCGCTGGCATCCGGACCGACAAACGCGATCAGCAATGCGGTTGGATTGGCAGTGAGTGCGTCACCGAGGTCTTTGGTTTCTCGTACCCACAGGCAGTGCGCCGCTAACCCGGCGTTACGCAGCGTGCTGTTTACCGCAGCGACGAAATCTTGGGTGCGTGCGAAAATGACGATGGGCGTTGCGCCCAAGTCGGCGAGGCGTCCTGCGCTCGGCGCCGGCGTCGCGCCGGGCGCGGCTTGCGAGGTTGACGGTTGAGCGGATGCAGTCGGCGGTGCGGGCAAAGTCGCGTCCTCATCTAAAAGCTGGCATAGCGGACAAAACTGGTTGCGGCAAAGTAGAGCGGAACGAGCAATGCGGCGCAGGGGGAAGCGATTGTAGCATCGTCGGTTAGAGCGAAAGAGAGATCGACGTCTTGGACTGCGCGCCCGCCGTCTCCCGAACCAGCTTGGGAATTAGATATCCGGGCAGGCGCGCTGCCAGGGAACGGAGTAACTCCATGCCACGCGCTTCGTTCACGTCGAAATGCGCCGCGCCCGCGACGCGATCGAGCAAACTGAGGTAATAGGGCAGCACGCCCGATGCAAATAGGGATTCGCTCAGGCACGCGAGCGCATCGACGGAATCGTTAACGCCCGCGAGAAGAACCGATTGGTTGAATAATGTGACGTCGCAGCCCTTAATCCTCGCACAAGCCGCGCGTACCTCAGCGTCGATCTCGTTGGCATGGTTGGTATGCAAAACAACCACTTTCTGTAACTGCACGGCGTTGAGCCAGCGCATGAATGCCGTGTCGATCCGTTCCGGCAACACGACGGCGGTGCGTGTGTGAATGCGTAGCCGATTAACGTGCGCGATGTCGGAGAGACCGGCGGTCAATTCCTCCAGACGCCGGTTGCTCAGATTCAATGGATCGCCGCCACTCAAGATCACTTCGTTAATCGATGAATCGCTGCGAATGTAGTCGAGTGCCGAGGCCCAACGATCTAAGCTCGCAGTATCGTTCGCATAGGGAAAGTGACGACGAAAACAATACCGACAATGCACCGCGCACGCGCCGGTTGCGATCAGCAGCGCGCGACCTTCGTACTTGTGCAGCACGCCCGGCGATGTGCGACTCGCAAGGTCGCCGACGGGATCGGCCGAGAATACTGGATCGGAATCGAGTTCACTCCCCACTGGTAATACTTGTAACAACAGCGGATCGCGCGGATCGCCATGGCGCATTCGTCCCACAAATCCGCGCGGCACGCGCAGACCAAACGAGTGAGCGGCGCGCCGAGCAGCGGGCAGCAGAGTGGGCTCGAGGCCAAGAACGTTGAGCAGTTCGGCGGGATCGGTGATGGAGTCGGCCGCTAATTGCTGCCAACGGGTCGATTCGCTTTCGTCATAGAGCGACGCGATGTTTGTCTGGCTAGCCAGAGAGGTTGTGGCTATCATGTCCGCCCTTTTTTGGCCGTTACTTAAGACGCGCAACCTACAAGGCGCAACATCACATGGCAAGCTATAGCACCAACGAATTCAAGTCGGGACTCAAAATTATTCTGGACAACGATCCGTACTCGATCGTCGAGAACGAAATGGTCAAGCCCGGTAAAGGCCAAGCATTCAATCGCGTCAAAGTGCGTAACCTTAAGACCGGTCGCGTCGTGGAGCGCACTTTCAAGTCGGGCGACAGCGTCGAAGCCGCCGACGTGATGGAAACCGAAATGCAATACCTCTACACCGATGGCGATTTCTTTCACTTCATGGTGCCGGACACTTTCGAGCAACACACCGCCGGAAAAACCACCGTGGGCGAGGGTGCGATTTGGCTTAAAGACGGCACGAGCTGCACCGTGATGTTGTGGAACGGTCAACCGTTGCAAGTGACGCCGCCGTCGCATGTCGAATTAAAGATCGTTTCGACCGACCCCGGCGCGCGCGGCGACACCGCGACGGGCGGATCAAAACCCGCTACGCTCGAAACCGGCGCCGTGGTCCGCGTCCCTTTGTTTATTGCCGAAGGCGAAGTAATTCGCGTCGATACTCGCACCGGCGAATACATTGCGCGCGCGAAGAGCTAAGCAGTCGCGACTTTTACTGGCGCAA
This sequence comes from Pseudomonadota bacterium, assembly GCA_043746555.1. Classification (GTDB taxonomy): domain Bacteria; phylum Pseudomonadota; class Gammaproteobacteria; order Steroidobacterales; family Steroidobacteraceae; genus CAZQYC01. Next base: position 9,114 of record JAYTQU010000032.1, read on the forward strand.
CGACGCCGCTATGTTCGCGCAACGAGGCGCGATAATTTCGACTGCAAGGCACCACTGCACCGTCGCGAAGTTTGAGTCGCGCATCGCCCGTATCTAATGGCTCAATCTCGACAAGCTGGTCGAGGTTGATCAGGTGACTGCGATGCACGCGGATGAATTTTGTCGGATCCAAGCTCGAAGCAATTCCTGCCATAGTCGAACGCAGCGGATAGGCGCGTCCGCGCACATGCAAGTTCACATAGTTACCTTGCGCTTCCAAGCGTTCGATTTCATCGACGTTGATCAAGAACTCTTTGCCAAGTTTACGCACGAGAAATCGTTGCGGGCGTTCGATGGATTCCACTGGCGGTCCGATGTCGGGCGCATCCAACAATTTCACCTCGCCTTGGAGTCGCAGCAGAATGAATCGATAGCAAGTGCTGATAAGGACTATTGCGAAAAAGGATCGAACGTCTTTCATATACGCGTAGACCATTCCTACCGACCAGTTGCCGAAATCGTAATGCCGATCGACTACTGCATAGACGAGCATCCGCAGAGCGATCATCCCGTTCACGTGTATGAGGGAGTAAATCATGCTTGCCAATACGTACCACGGAAGACGCGCACGCCAGTTTTTCCAAGTTGCGGGCAGGCGAATAACGAAGATGACTGCCAGTGGAATTAGTGCAAGAGTCAAGGCGTCGCTGGTATACGCCCAAACATAAGGCTCCCAGTCCTGAATCGATAAGTGATAGCGCCGAATATCGATCAGCGATACCGCGCTATTGACCGCGGAGTTGATCGTCACAAAGAGCAACACGAAGCCAGTTTCATACCAGCGCCGATATTTTAGGTAGCGCTCAAGACGAGACTGCGCGGCTAACTCCATAGAGCTTCTTGATGTAGCGGTGATGTGTTGATACGAATTTGCGCAGACTTATGGCTATAGAGTATCGGCCGCGGCAATCTCATCACATAGTTCCGCATTCTGCCACTAATTGACGGCGGTTGGTCCCATCGCGATGCGAGTGTCGAGCCGTCGCGTGCAATATGGGGCTCGACAGTAACAAAAAGAGAGACACGTCAATGGCCTTAAGAGTTTTTGCAGTGAGTTCACTCGCCGCGTTTGCCCGGATCGTCGCGCTGGTGATGCCGTCCACAGCATTCGCGGTCGAAGCGGGGTGGCCGTCTTATGGCGGCGACGAAGGCGGGTCGCGCTACAGTTCGGCGGCGCAAATCACGCCGGCAAACGTTAACGATCTGATTCCCGCATGGACTTTTAATACGGGCCACCTAATCGGTCGTTCGCCAAAAGCTGTCGACAACGCAAGACTGCAAGATACGCCGATTCTTGTTGGCGGCCGCGTGATTCTCTGCACACCCTTCAACCAGCTCATTGCGCTTGATCCTGCAAACGGAATGGAACAATGGCGATTCGATCCGAAGGTGGACGACGCGCAGCTCGGCTTTAGTAACTGCCGAGGTGTTGCCTCGTGGACGGATTCTTCGGCAGCGTCCGATCCAGTGTGCCGGCAGCGAATTCTCATGGGCACGATGGACATGCGTCTGATTGCTGTCGATGCGGCGACCGGAAAGCGCTGCGCGGATTTTGGTTCCGACGGCGAGGTTGCCATCAAGTCGGAAGTCCCGCTGCTGTCGGTCGCTGAAATGCAGATCACTTCGCCACCGGTGGTGATCGGCGATGTCGTGGTCGTAGGCAGTTCTATCAGTGACAATCAGCGCGTCGCGGCCCCTTACGGCACAGTGCGCGCGTTCGATGTGCGCACCGGCGCCGTGAAGTGGACATGGGATCCCATTCCTCGCGATCCCAAGGACCCTGCTATTTCAAGTTGGAGCGAAGGGTGGAAGATGACGGGCCAGACAAATGTGTGGGCACCCATGACGGTTGATTCAAAGCGCGGATGGATCTTCCTGCCGACAACCAGCCCAAGTCCAGACTACTTTGGCGGGCTGCGGCCAGGCAATAATCAACGCGCCAATTCTGTTGTTGCATTGAAAGGCGCGACCGGCGCGCTGGTTTGGGCTTATCAAATCGTGCATCACGACATTTGGGATTACGATTTGCCCGCGCAGCCAACGTTGGCCACCTTGAACTTACCAGGCGGACAGCGCGACGTTGTCATTCAGCCGACTAAACAGGGATTGATCTTTGTTCTCGACCGCGACACGGGCGAGCCGGTGTTTCCAGTGGAAGAACGCGCGGTCCCGCAGGGCGGAGTGGCCGGTGAATGGTTGTCGCCAACACAGCCTTTCCCCACGCATGTGCCCGCTTTGGTGCCGCAACGAATTACCGCGGATCAGGCTTACGGGTTAACACCGTGGGATCGCGGTCGCTGTCGCGAAGCGATCGCTGCATCGCGAAACGAAGGGTTGTACACGCCGCAGTCGGAACAAGGAACCCTTGAGTTTCCGTTTGCCGGAATCGAGTGGGGAGGGGTCACCTTCGATCCAAAGCATCAGATTCTGTATGCGAATACTTTACGGCTCATTCAAAAAATTGCGCTGTTCCCCGCAAAGCAATACTCGGAGGTTGAGAGTACACGCGAGCACCAGGAAGTCGCCGCACAAACCGGGGCCCCGTTTGCCATGTGGCGCGACGTCTTGTTATCGCCTTTGGGTCTCCCATGTAATCCGCCGCCTTGGGGCACGCTGACGGCGGTGGATTTAGCGGCCGGAAAAATTCTGTGGGAAATGCCGGTCGGTACAACCGAAGAGCGCGCTCCGCTAGGTTTGGCCCTGAACATCGGGCATCCCACTATGGCAGGATCGATAGTAACGGCAGGCGGACTAGTATTTGTCGGTTCAGTTCTTGATAGGTACTTGCGCGCTTTCGACGCTCGCTCCGGGCGCGAGTTATGGCAGGGTCGTTTGCCTAACACATCGCAAGCGACGCCAATGACGTATGAATGGCAGGGACGTCAATACGTCGTCATCGCCGCCGGCGGTCGAAAAGAAGCGGGTTCGCAAATAGGCGATAGCTTTGTCGCCTTTGCTCTGCCCGGCCCGAACCAATCCGGCCCGACAGTGTGGTCGCGGACAATCGATCGTCCCGGAGGCCGCTTCAAACTCAAGTTAGCAATGATTGTGATTTTCTTAGGAGCGATATCGATTTGGCTTGTGAAACGAAAACGCGCGTCTAAACAGCGCTCGCGCTAAGCACGATGGCCACGACCGATTCCAGGGCAGCGCGATCTTGTTTCTCAAATCGCGCGACCGTCGGACTATCGATATCCAACACACCGAGCAATGTGCCGTTCTTAACGAGCGGCACGACGATCTCGGAATTGGAAGCGCTATCGCATGCAATGTGACCGTCGAACTCATGCACGTTTGGAACGATGATCGTCTTTCGTTGCAGTGCCGCTGTTCCGCACACGCCTTTTCCTAAAGCAATTCGCACGCATGCGGGCTTGCCTTGAAATGGACCGAGGACGAGTTCGTCTTTTTTGAGAAAATAAAATCCTACCCAGTTGATATCGGGAAGTTCTTGCCATAAGAGCGCGGCGGTATTGGCGAGATTGGCGATGAGGTCGCGTTCACCGGCCAATAGCGCCGACAACGACCGTTGCAACTCTGCGTAAAGGTTTGGCTTTGACATGGAATCCTGACCGACAAGTTGGGTCGCGTTAGCGTAGCACCGCGACGAACGTTCATTCCACAGTGCGGCATAAGCCTCGGCGGATGCGTGGAATGCACTTGTTTGGCGTTGTGGAAAGGTCTAGTGTGCTCACGCCATTGCTGTCGTGACTTGCTGTCGTGACTTGCTGTCGTGACTTGTTGTCGTGACGTGTTGCCGCGACTCGATGGATAACTAGCAAGCCAGGTGATTACAAACATGAGTGTTACCGACGTCGATGTCGAATTCTCGCTAGATCGTGCCGCGCACGCCGCTGCGACTAAGCCATTGAAAGACTTTCATGTGGGCGATCCGGAATTGTTTCGCACCAATTCGCACTGGCCGTATTTTGCGCGTTTGCGGCGGGAAGACCCGGTGCACTATTGCGCTGACAGCGAGTTCGGTCCGTACTGGTCGATTACTAAGTATCAAGACATCATGGCGGTGGACACCAATCACGCCGTATTCTCGTCCGATGTCTCTCATGGCGGCATCACGATTCGCGATGTGCGCAAGGATTTGCGTGAAACGCGCGCCTCGTTCATTGCGATGGATCCGCCCAAGCACGACGTGCAGCGCAAGACGGTGAGCCCGATTGTGAGCCCCACCAATCTTGCGACGATGGAACCGATCATCCGCGAGCGCGCCGCAAAGATCATGGACGGACTACCGATTGGCGAAACATTCGATTGGGTCGATCGCGTATCGATCGAACTCACTACCCAGATGCTCGCGACGTTATTCGATTTTCCGTTTGCCGAACGTCGCCGGTTGACGTATTGGTCGGATGTCGCGACAGCGGTTCCCATGCCGGGCGGCATTGTCGAAAGCGACGATCATCGTCAGCTTATTCTGGGCGAGTGTCTCAACTACTTTCTGAAGTTGTGGAACGAGCGCGTCAACGAACCGCCAAGAGGCGATTTGATTTCAATGCTCGCGCACGGAGCAGCGACGCGCCACATGAGTCCCGGCGAATATCTCGGTAATATCATTTTGTTGATCGTCGGCGGCAACGACACGACACGCAATTCCATCTCCGGTGGATTGCTTGCGCTCAACGAGAATCCTCGCGAGTATCAAAAGCTGCGCGACAATCACGCGCTGATCGAAAGCATGGTGCCGGAAATTATTCGTTGGCAAACACCGCTGGCGCATATGCGTCGCACCGCGGTCGCCGACATCGAGTTCAAAGGTAAGCAGATCAAGAAGGGCGACAAGGTCGTGATGTGGTATGTGTCTGGCAATCGCGATGAAGAGGCCATCGAGAATGCCGATTCGTTCATCATCGACCGCGCACGACCGCGTCAACATCTATCGTTTGGGTTCGGTATTCACCGCTGTGTGGGTAATCGTTTGGCCGAACTGCAATTGCGGATCGTGTGGGAAGAGATTCTCAAGCGCTGGGAGTTCATCGAAGTGATGGGGGAACCGCGCCGAGTGCATTCCAGTTTTGTGAAAGGCTATGAGACGTTGCCGGTGCGTATAGTTCGTTGATCCGGAAAAAAACAACTATAAAACGAAGTCAGCACGGCGAAAATCACTTACGTCGGACGCATCCGCAAATAACACAGCGGCAAACAACGCAGCATAGACGTCGAGACCGAGTGCGATTGCCGCAGAGGCAGCACTAGTCGCAATTCGGATCAACGCGAAGATAACGCCTTCGCTATGTAGTGCTTGGCAACTGTCGTTCGCGGCACTTTGATTTCAAACCAATCGCGTACATCTTGGTCCAGCGCAATCCCGTGCATGTAGTTGTAAAGCGCTTTTTTCAAAGCAACGCCGAGCGCATCGTGATCGACGCCGGTCGGGTCGGTGAAGTTGATGTCGTTCTTGGCGAACGTGGTAGTTGTTTTAGGTTCAAGTATCACTCCAAATTGTTCCGGATTCTTTCCGACCGGTGAATGTACGGTGCAAATGAAGCGATGGAAAAATCCGGATTGAATGCAGTTGTGTTCGAAAAGCTGGCGCACATATTCCAGCGCGTCAACAGTGTCTTGCACGGTCTGTGTGGGAAAGCCATACATTAAATAGGCGTGGACGAGAATGCCTGCATCGCTAAAGGCGCGTGTCACTCGCGCGACTTGTTCTACCGACACGCCTTTCTTCATTAGCTTGAGTAAGCGATCCGATGCAACTTCAAGTCCGCCGGAGATCGCGATGCAGCCGCTGTCTGCGAGCAGTTGGCAAAGATCGGAGTTAAATGATTTCTCGAACCGAATATTTCCCCACCACGAGATCGCTAGTTTACGGTTGATCAATTCGATGGCGAGCGCTTTCAATACTTTGGGCGGCGCCGCTTCATCGACGAAGTGAAATCCCGTTTGGCCGGTCTCTTTGACAATCGTTTCGATCCGACTTGCAAGAATCGTTACCGCAGCTGTTTGGTAGTTGGAAATGTAATCGAGTGTGACGTCGCAGAAACTGCACTTCTTCCAATAACAACCTTGGGCGATGGTGAGCTTGTTCCAACGACCGTCGGACCAGAGCCGATGCATTGGGTTGAGCATATCGAGCAGCGATAGGTAATCGCCGAGCGGCAGTCCATCCCAAGTAGGTGTCCCAAGTTCGGCGAAGGCGATGTCCGGTTCCTTGAAATCGACGAACCCCAAGTCACGCGTGTACGTACGCACGAGTTGTTCGCGCGGGCGTTTGTCTTGCAGATGTTCGATCAGCGACAGCACAGGTCGCTCGCCCGCATCTAGTGCGATGTAGTCAAAGTATTCGAACACGCGCGGTTCGTTGAGATCGCGCAATTCCGTATTCACGTAGCCGCCGCCAAGGACAGTGATAACAGTGGCATCGCGCTGCTTGATAGTCTGCGCGATTCGAAACGCGGCATACACATTGCCGGGAAAGGGCGTAGAGATCAGCACGACATTAGGTCGATGCGTCGCGATCGCTTCAATGGTGAGGTCCCGTAACGCATTGTCGATCAGATTCGGCGTCGCGGTTAATGCTGCATGTAACAGTTCGAAACTTGCTTGACTGCTGGCTAACGCTTCGGCGTAACGAACGAATTCAAAACGAGGATCGACAGCGTCGCGAATCACATCGGCGATGTCGTTTAGATAGAGCGTCGCCAGGTGTTTGGCGCGGTCTTGAATACCGAGCGCGCCAAAAGCTAAACCGAGTGAATCGCCGCTTTCGTCTTGGTAGGTATCGACGGCTGCAAAGCGCGGCCCTTCAGGTAACAACGTTCGCGAACAAATTCGATGTGCGAGAGTGGAGTCCTTGCCTTGCAAGAAAGCGATCGCGGGCTCAATCGCATCTACGTAGCGATCGAGCTGAGTATCGAAGGAGCGCACCGACGCCGATCGCTTCTTTTTTGGTAAAGCCGCAACGCACTGGTGAATCTGGCGCAATCCGGTTGCAGATAACAGCCGCAGCACCAATTTGATCGCGAGGTCCTCTTGCGTAGCATGAATGTTTCGCGACCTTAGAAATCCCGTGAGATAGGCGGTTGATGGGTAAGGCGTGTTCAACTGCGTCATCGGCGGAATGACCGACAGCACACACGGTGAATTCGACGACACGAGGTTCACGCGCGGGCGAAAGGAAACGCTAACACTTCGTCGATATGCTTTGCGCCGGTCGCGCACATGACGAGGCGATCGAAACCCAGTGCGACGCCTGCGCATTCCGGCAAGCCGTGTTCGAGCGCCGAAAGAAAATTCTCGTCGATGGACATCGGTTGC
>JAYTQU010000033.1:0-7225 GCA_043746555.1 Pseudomonadota bacterium
GTAAAGCATCCGGAAAAAGTAGACATGGTGATTTTTCGCGAGAACACCGAAGATCTATACTCCGGTATCGAATTCGAGCAGGGCACGGAAGACGGCAAGAAATTCATGGCTCTACTCAAAGCGAACTTCCCCAAACACTACGCCAAGATTCGCTTCCCCGAATCGAGCGGCATCGGTATCAAAAACGTCTCGCGCGAAGGCACCGAGCGATTGTTCCGTGCGGCCGTGCAATATGCGATCGACAACAAACGCAAGAGCGTGACCATTGTTCACAAAGGAAACATTTTGAAATACACGGAAGGTTCCTTCCGTGGTTGGTCGTACGCGTTGGCCGAACGCGAATTTGCCGACCAGGCGTACACCTGGGATCATTGGGAACGCACCAAGGCGGAAATAGGCGAGAAGGCAGCCAATGCCGAACAAGACGCCGCCAAGGCGGGGGGCAAAATCATCGTGAAAGATGCGATTGCCGACATCACACTGCAACAGGTCCTAACGCGACCCGACGAATTCGATGTCATCGCTACGCTCAATTTGAATGGCGACTATTTATCGGATGCGCTCGCCGCACAAGTCGGCGGCATCGGCATCGCCCCCGGCGGCAACATCAATTATATGACGGGTCATGCGCAGTTCGAAGCAACGCATGGCACGGCGCCGAAGTACGCGAATCAAGACAAGGTCAATCCCGGCTCGGTGATTCTCTCCGGCGAGATGATGCTGCGTTACATGGGTTGGACGGAAGCAGCCGATGCGATCATCAGCGCGATGGACAAAGCTATCGGTCAAAAGCAAGTCACCTACGATTTCGCGCGCTTGATGGAAGGCGCCAAAGAAATCAAGTGCAGCGAGTTCGGCGACGCGCTGATAAAGAACATGTGAGAGCGAGAGGTCGCTAGGAGTTAGGGGTTAGGAGTTAGCCAGAGTGGCGTTTGCGCTCTTCTTCTGGCTAACTACTAACGACCAACTCCTAACTCCTTTCACTTCATGTCCGCCCAACCCTCCCCCGACCTCCTCGTCGAATCCTGCGCCGCCGAATTGGCGCGCGCATTCGCCGACTACAACGCCGAATTTCGCGCGATCACACGTCGTGCGCCGCAACGCTTCGACGATCGAGATTGGAAAGGCAGCCAACGCGACGCGGTCGAACGTATCGAGCTTTACAAACGATGCGTCGCCACCTCCGTGGCCGCGATGCACGAACATCTCGGCGATAACGTTCACGAGCGAGTCATCTGGAGCAGCATCAAACGACGCTTCGCGGAGTTGATCGAAGAACTGCCCGATAAGGAATTCGACAAAACCTTTTTCAACTCGGTCACGCGTACGACCTTCGGCACGGTGGGCGTCGACGCGGCGGTGGAATTTGTCGCCTTAGACCTCGATCCGATCGGCAGCATTCAAACGAAAATCGAACCGAAGACGTACGTCGTGCGCGGCGCGCTCGATTTACTATTCGAAGAAGTGCTGGGCGATTTTCGCTTCAAAACCCCGTATCGAGATTTCGAACGCAGCGTCAAAATCATCGCCGATGAAGTGCGCGCTCACTACGAATCGGCCGGCGAACGTCGGCACATCGAAAAGCTCGAACTCATTCCGACCGTCTTTTACCAAATGACGCGCGCCTATTTTGTTGGGCGTCTGGTGGGACGCGACTTCACTCGCCCGTTCGCGCTCGCACTTAAGAACGGCGATAGCGGCGTGATTGTCGATGCCATCATGCTCGACGAAAGCTTGGTGAGCATTCTATTCAGCTTCACTCGTTCCTACTTTCATGCGGACATCGCGCACGTTGGCGAAGTAGTCGTCTTTCTCAAAACGATTTTGCCGCGCAAACCCGTCAGCGAGTTGTACACCGTGCTTGGCCGCGCCAAACAAGGTAAAACCGAACGCTATCGCGAATTATTTCGACATCTACAGCAAAGCACCGATCAGTTTGCGCACGCGCCCGGCGAGAAAGGCTTGGTGATGGTGTGCTTCACGTTGCCGTCGTTCGATGTGGTATTCAAGTTGGTGCGCGACGTATTCCCGCCGTCCAAAAACACCACTCGCGAAGAAATACTCGCCAAGTACGAGATGGTGTTCAAACACGATCGCGGCGGCCGGCTGATCGACGCGCAGGAATTTAAGAAACTAAAATTTCCCAAGTCGCGCTTTGCACCGGCGTTGCTTGAAGAACTGCTCGCCGACACGGCGAACTCGGTGCATATCGTCGGGGAGGAGTTGCTTTTCGATCACATGTACATCGAACGTCGCATGACGCCGCTCAATCTTTACGTGCGCACGGCTTCCGTCGCCGATGCCGAACGCGCCGTGCTCGACTACGGTCAATGCATTCGCGATCTTGCGGTCACCAATATCTTTGCCGGCGATCTGTTGCTCAAAAACTTTGGCGTCACGCGCCACGGCCGCGTGATTTTCTACGACTACGATGAGCTTTGCCAGGTCACCGAATGCCGCTTCCGCGAAGTGCCGGAAGCAAGCAACGACGAAGACGAAATGCGCGGCGAAAGCTGGTTCTATGTGGCCGACAATGACGTCTTTCCCGAAACATTTATGCAATTTTTGGGATTCGATCGACACTTAAAAGAAGTGTTCCTGCAATCACACGCCGAAGTATTCACCGCCGATTGGTGGCGCGGCATTCAAGAACGCCTCCGCGAAGGCGATGTGCTCGAAGTGCTGCCGTACCACAAGCATCGCGTGCGAGTGTTTAGCAGTTTGTAACCGTAGTCTTTCGCCGCGAATCCGATAGCGGCCTCGCCTTACCGTTTTGGAAAGCATTCAAGGATAAGATTTACGCGACTCGCTACAGAAATTGAGCGCACTGCCGATGCGTTTGCCTAAGGTGCCGAAGCTGGCCGCAGACCTCAGCGGCGCAGCGGTTGCTTCCCAGGATACGTCATGTCTCAACGCGCCCCCGCCAGTTACGCCGCCGACAGTATTGCGCACAACGACGCGCAATCGACGCCGACGCTCGATGAGCTGTTGGCGGAAAACGCTCGCTTGCGTTCCGATCTTCGTCTGCGCGAATGCGCACTCAATGCCATTTCGGCCGGCATCATGATCTTCGATATGCAAAGCAAAGGCCGGCCTATCGTTTATGCGAATCGCGCCTCGGCGGAACGCATGGGATATTCCATGCACGAGTTGATCGGCGAACCTTCAGCTCAGCTCACGCCACGCGAATTGAACGGCGATCGTGGCCTGCAAGTTCGCGACGCAATGCAAGCCGGCCGATCGATTCGCGTTGAATTAATCACCGCACGCAAGGACGGCGGCAAGTATTGGGCGGGATTAACGCTTACCCCGGTGTTCGCGGAAGCGCGCAAGCTGACTCACTACGTCAGCACTAGCACCGATATCACATCGCGACGCGCCGCCGAGCAACAAAATCAGCGCGATCGCGAACGTCTCGCTGCGGTCGTCGAATCGGCATTGGACGGCGTAATCGCCGTCGATAGCACGTTTCACATCACGCTGTTTAATCGCGCCGCGGAGAATATATTCGGTCACGCCGCCGGGGATCTGTTAGGCCAGCCGCTCGAATTGCTTTTGCCGGAACGATTTCGCGCCACGCACTTCGAACACATACGGCGTTTCGCGGCTTCCGCCGAAGCGCAGCGCGATATGAACTCGTTCGGCTCTCAGGATTCACCGGGTTCGCTTTTCGGTTTACGCGCCAATGGCGAGGAATTTCCCATTGAGGCGTCGATTTCGCGAGTCAGCGTGGGCGATGAGACGATACTCACAATCATACTGCGCGATATTTCTGAACGTGTAAAAGCGCAGGGAGAGCGTCTACGCCTCGAATCGCAGCTGCGACTGGCGCAAAAACTCGAAGCGGTGGGACAACTGGCCTCGGGTATCGCGCACGAAATCAATACGCCGATTCAATACGTCGGCGATAGCGTCAACTTCTTAAAGACGGCGCGCGACAACGGCATGAAGGTGATGCAAGCCTATCGCCATGCCATCGTCTCACTCGAACAGGGCGCGACGCTTACGGACATCAAGGAGACCATTCGCGTCGCCGAACAAGCGGCCGACATCGAATTCTATGAGACCGAAGTGCCGGATGCCTTTCAACGTACGCTGCAAGGCGTCGAACGCGTCGCCAATATCGTGCGCGCCATGAAAGAATTTTCTCATCCCGACGCGGGCGATCATCAAGAAGCCGATATCAATCGTGCGTTGGAGACGACGTTGGTGGTGGCGCGCAACGAATACAAATACGTGGCGACGGTAACAACGGACTTTCAAGAACTACCGCTGATCGCCTGCAACATCGGCGAACTTAATCAAGTGTTTCTCAATTTGATCGTCAATGCCGCGCATGCCGTCGGCGACACGGGCCAAGAGCCGCAAACCGGTCGAATCGACATTTGCACCGCATTAGATGGCGATTTCGTCAAGGTGAGTATCTCGGATAATGGCTGCGGCATTCCGAGGAGCAATCTCGACAAAGTATTCGATCCCTTTTTTACGACCAAGGAAGTCGGCAAAGGCACGGGACAGGGATTAGCCATCGCTCGCTCCATCGTCGTCATCAAGCATCGCGGTTCGATCGACATCGAATCGAACGTCGGCCGAGGCACTACCTTCACGCTACGCATACCGATCGGCGACAAATCCGCTACGGAGACTGTGATATGACGCGACTGTTATTCGTGGACGATGAACCGGAGATTCTCGCCGGATTGCGCACCATGCTGCGGCCTCATCACACCGAGTGGCAAATGGAGTTCGTCGACTCCGGCGCGGCAGCTATTGCGGAATTCAAGAAAGCGCCTTTCGATCTTCTCTGCACCGATATGCGCATGCCGCAAATGGACGGCGCGCAGTTGTTGGCGCAGGTTGCCGAACAATGGCCGCAAACCATTCGCATCGTGCTGTCGGGTCACGCCGAATTAACGCAAACGATTCGCCTCGTTCCGATCGCTCACCAATACCTCAGCAAACCCTGCGATGTGAAACGCTTGGAAGGCACGATCCAGCAGTGCCTCAATATGCGCGCGCTGCTCGGTCGCGCCAATTTGCGCGCCATGGTGGGCCGCGTGAAAAAATTGCCCGCTTCTCCCAAAGCCTATCAAGCACTATGCGCGGCCATGGCGCGCACGGAAACCACCGGTGCGGAGATCGCCAAGATCGTCGCCAAGGACACCGCCATCGCCGCGCGAGTGTTGCAAGTGGTCAATTCGGCGTTCTTTCGTTTGCCGCGGCAGATCGCAAAAATCGAACAAGCGGTTTCGTACCTGGGTTTTACCGCGATTCGCAATTTGGCGTTATCGGCGGAAGTGTTCTCCGCCGGCAAGCCGACGACGACTCTCAAAGGCTTCGATCTTACGACGTTGCAAACGGAAGCCATTAAAACCGCCGCCGTGATGCGCGCCCTAACCAAAGACACGCCGTTGGCGGACGACGCATTCGTTGTCGGCTTGTTGCACAACATCGGCGTGCTGATCTTCTTGGACATTTGTCCCGACAAACTCAAAACCGCCGGCGACGAGTCGCTTACCACCGGCGCACCGCTGCACGAGATGGAGCGCAAACACATCGGCGCGACGCAAGGCGAAGTGGGCGCGTACTTACTCGCACTATGGGGTCTGCCGTATTCGATTATCGAAGCCGTTGCCTATCAACACACGCCGGAGCACGGATCGCGAATGGAGTTCGATCTACTTGCCGCATTGGTGATTGCGCTCACAACATTGGCGGAGGGAAAACAATTGCAACGTTCGCCGTCGCTGCATATCGATACGCAGTATTTGGAATCCGTTCATGCGCCGTTTTCACTGGATGAAGCGCGCACGCGCGCGCATGCCGTCGTTCTTGCCGGAGAGCCTTCAACATGATTGCACGCAAACTCCCACTCGTTTTGTGCGTCGACGACATACCGGAAGTATTGACGTCTATCAAGTTGACCTTGCGGAACAACTTCGAAGTTCACACCGCCGCCAACGGCGACGAGGCGCTAGCGTTGCTCGCCAAGCACGAGTATGCGGTCGTGTGCAGCGACATGCGCATGCCGGGAATGAGCGGCGCCGAATTACTTAAGCGCGCCATGCAACAGTATCCGGAAGTCACTCGCATCATGTTCACCGGCGAGACCGGTCGCGAGTCGGCGGCCAACGCGGTGAACGAAGGACAAATTTTTCGCTTCCTAACCAAACCGTGTCCAGCCGACAAATTGCAGGCGGCGATTGCAGCCGGGGTGAAACATCACCAGCTCATCAGCGCCGAGCGCGTGCTGCTGCAACAAACGCTCGTCGGTTGCATCAAAGCGCTGGTCGATGTGTTGGCGATTGCCAATCCCGTAGCGTTCGGCCGCGCCAGTCGTGTGAAACGCTTGGCGAAAGAATTCGCGACCGATCTAGGCTGCGAGGGATTTTGGCAATTAGACGCGGCCGCGTTGCTGTCGCAAATCGGCTATCTTTCGTTGCCGGTCGAACTCGTCGAAAAACTGTATCACGGCGAACCGTTAACGCCCGACGAAAAAGTACTGGCGTCCGGCGCACCGGAAGTCGCGAACAAATTGCTCGGACACATTCCGCGCATGGAGCCGGTGCTGCAAATTCTGGCGGGACTCGATGCCAAGAGTAAATCGAAGTTGCCGCCGGGACAGCTCGCCGACGGCGTAAAGATTCTATCGTTGGTGCTCGACTACGATGGGTTCGTCGCCCAAGGACTCAGCACCGCTTCCGCGATCGAACAACTGAAGAAATCATCCAACAAGCACGATCCCGAAACGATCGAAAAACTCGCTGCGCGCGTCGGCACCGCGGTGGGTGGCGAGGAAGTGCGTCATATCCCCTTGCGAACGATTCAGCCGGGCATGATCTTAATGGACGAATTGCGCAGCGAGTTTGGCGTGCTGTTGGTGCCGCGAGGATTTGAGATCTCGGAAGCATTTGTCGGACGCTTACGTAATCTAGGTTCCAAACTATTGGGAGAATCCGTCCGCGTGATGGTCCGTCACGCAACGTAGCTAAACGCAAAATAATAGCGACACAATCGCGCGTTGCTCGATAGCAAACTTCCACGCATCACAGCGTCGCATCAACTTTCGTTGGAAACATTTGCGTCCGCGCCAACATCAATGCGCCAACGCCATTTGACTCGACGCCCACGCGCTTGCCGCGCAATTCCTGCATTGAAGCGTATTTCGGCTGGGCAACGATGGAGTCGGCGCCGCCACATCGATTGAACCATTGCGATCGGCGCG
>JAYTQU010000034.1:0-11833 GCA_043746555.1 Pseudomonadota bacterium
CTGCGTCACAAGAAGGATACTGTTTACAAAACGATTTGCCGATTCTTCGATACCGACGAGCGTCGCTGCACGGTCTACGAAGCACGACCGAACGTTTGCAGAAAATATCCTTACGGCAACAAATGCGGCTACTACGATTTCTTGAAGTTTGAGCGCGAGCATCAGGACGACGAGGAATTCATTCCGTCGGCGTGATCGCGGAGTTCGTCGGGTGTCGACAAATCGCCCGCCGCCCGGTGCGAACCATCGATAACCGTTTTCAGACTCACTCCGGCTTGCAAGGGCAGTGATGTTGATACGCCTTGCTTTGCTCTGCAACGATGTCGATGAGATTTCCCATCGTGAGATTGGCATCGATGAGATGCAGCCCCCAATCTTTTTGCACCTGTCCATTGGAAATCACGTCCCCGGAAATATCGTCAACACGCGGATCTTTCGGATCGGCGTTGATTGTGATCGCCAAGTAAGAACCCGCATCGCTATGCATGCATTCGGCGCTTAACAGTCCCGGCACGCTAACGAATGGCGTTGTGATCGGTGCACCGCCCGCAACCCAACTATTGGCATCGCTGCCGCGGTTCGCCGCAGACAAATAGGAATGCAGCTCGCCTGGTCCGCCGCCAATCGCGGCCGGATTCACGCACGCTGCCTGCATATTTTCGCCAGGTACTTTGCCGAACCGCGAATTCGCCGGCGGCGGCGAAGTCGCACGGAACGATGCATACACAATCGCACATCCGGTTTGATTCACCGCATGACACAACGGAATGGACTTGAACGAACCGCCGACATCTTTATCGTTCGGTACGGCCACATTCCAACCGAGCAGCAATGCGGAAACCAGTTTGCTTTGTACGGGCTTGCCGTCAATCTCTTTGGCGATCAGTTGCGTTAGGACACTCGACCCCTGCGAGTGACCGATCAACACGACACCGCGACCATGATTGTCGTGCTGCAAATAATAATTCCACGCATCGAGCACATCGTTGTAACCGAGCGCCACATTCATGGCAACCGGTTTCCCCGCGATCATGTCGCGCAGCGCAGTCAAGGTAATTTGCCGATACAGCGGCGCGAACAGACGGCACTGCGAACCGAAGCGCGCGAATTGTTGCTTCACGACGCTCAGTTCCTCCGCTCCGGCGATCATGTCGGAATTCGGCGTGGCATCGAGCGACACTGTCGGATACACATAGAAGCAATCGATGCCCGCCTTCGGATTGCCATGCCAGCGTTCGATGGTGGTCTTGCCGTCGGGGGCCACGATAGTAGTACTAATATCGGCATTGCACGCGTCGTTTTCTCCTTTCTTGCGATCGGGACGACACAGCCAATTAACGCCGTTCGCGTAATTGTTCTTTGCAACGGTGGGAGCCGACGTTGGCGACGATGTCTGTTGTGCGAACGCGCTAACGTCCAACGATGCAAAGAGGACAACGACGCTGGCGATCAGCGCCGGGACAATTCTATGAGTCATGATTTTTACCCGCGTACCCGTGTTGTAACCACATCTCGAAGCGTAACGCATTGACATGCGATCGTGCGAGTCGATCATAAGAAATCAACGACACACCAGAGCCGCTCCTATTTTATGAAGATCGCCAGGTGCTGCAACGGTAGCGTTTCGATAGTTGTAACGTGCTTCAGTCCGACGGCCGACATCTCCTTGACGATCTGTTCCTCGCTCATTTTATGCACCGCTTTGATCATGACGGCCGGGTCTTCTTTTCGATACTCGACCAACGCCACGCGACCGCCGGGTTTGAGCGCCGCGCGAATCTTGCTCATCACTTCGTAGGGAAAATTGAGTTCGTGATAGACATCGACCATCAACACCAAATCAACACGACCGATTGGCAACTTCGGATCGGTCTCGGTGGCTTGAATTAGCCCGACATTGGTAAGATTTTCGCGCACCGCACGTTTGCGAATGAACATCAGCATCTTGGGTTCGATGTCTACGGCAAGCACCGAACCGTGCGGCCGAACCAGCTTCGCAAGACGAAACGTAAAATAGCCGGAGCCTGCGCCGAAATCGACCACGGTTTCACCCGCTTTAATTTGCAATGCGTCGAGTAACGTCGTCGATTGCTCTTCCGCTTCGCGCGTATCGCGCTCCAACCACGCCATTCCACCGGGACCCATCACCTGCGCAATTTCCCGATCCATATAGAACTTGCCGATGCCGTTTAAGTCGTGAATGCTGCGACATTCGTATGGGTTTTTGTGGTGAGACGCGCCGTCCGCCGCAATCGTCATCGACGGCATCACCAACAAGGCAACGAGCAACGATCTGGCGAACATATTCATTTTGCGCTTTACGATTGACGGTTGATTGACGCCCAATGCATCGTTACTTGCATCGTTACTTGCATCGTTGCGCGTATTCTTGGCGAGTTGTTCGACACTTTTTTGCTGAGTCGTCAAGGTGAACAGGCATTTCACTGCGTTCATGCGTCTCTCGATGCAACGAGGCGAATCTGCTTGGCAAATTTGCGACTGACCGGCATGATCGCCGGACAGTCAACCGGTACAGGGTAGCACGTGATATGAAGGAGTCGAGTCAGTTTCGTCTGCTCGCCGAACGGCGCTTCGGTCCCTTCTTTATTGCTCAAGCGCTGGCCGCCTTTAACGACAATCTATTCAAAAACGTGTTGGTGATTTTGGCGACGTATCAAACCGCGTCATACACCTCGATTGCGCCGGCGTTACTCACTAACATCGCCGCTGGATTGTTTATTCTGCCGTATGTCTTGTTCTCTGGAATCGCGGGTCAGTTGTCGGATCGTTACGATCAAACGCGCGTGCTCAAAATAGTGAAGGGCATCGAGATTGTCATCATGAGTATCGCGGCGCTCGGCTTTGTGCAACACGATATTCGCATACTCTTGAGTGCGTTGTTCTTGATGGGCGTGCACTCCACGTTTTTTGCGCCCGCAAAATACGGCTACTTGCCGCAGGTGTTGCACGCTCGCGAAATTGTCGGCGGCAATGGCTTGGTTGAGATGGGTACTTTTCTCGCGATCTTGCTCGGCACACTAACCGCGGGATTGTTGGGTGAGCACGGACATCTTGGTGTCATCGTCACCGCCACTATCGGTGTTGCCGTGATTGGCTTTATCGCGAGCTTGGCGATTCCGAATCTGGCGCCGACCGATACCGCCATGAAAGTGGATTGGAATTTATGGACATCCTCGTGGACCAACATTAGGGTCGCGCGTGAATCGCGCGTGGTGTTTCTGTCAATTCTCGGCATTTCGTGGTTTTGGTTTTATGGTGCACTGGTGCTCGCGCAATTGCCCACGTACAGCAAGACGGTCATCAACGGTAGCGAGCAAGTCGTGACGCTCATGTTGGTGTTGTTTTCCACCGGCGTTGGCATGGGATCGCTGTTGTGCAATCGCCTGTCGGGGCACAAAGTGGAAATAGGATTGGTGCCGTTTGGATCGATTGGTCTCACGGTGTTCGCGATCGATCTTTTTTTGATGACCCCGCATCTTCCGGCAACTCATACGTTAAGCGCGAGGGAATTTCTTGCGCAACCGCACGGTATTCGAATGGCTGCCGACTTGGCGCTCGTCGGTTTGTTCGGCGGCCTTTACATCGTTCCGCTGTATGCACTGGTGCAGCAGACCGCGCCGAAACACGTCATGTCGCGCGTCATCAGCACCAACAATATTCTCAACGCCGTGTTTATGGTCGCCGCAGCCGGACTCGCGGCGCTATGTCTATCGCGGGGAATGACCGTTCCGCAATTGCTTTTGCTCACGGCAATTCTCAATGCGTTTGTCGCCATCTATATTTACTCGTTGATCCCGGAATTTCTGCTGCGCTTTGTGGCATGGATCTTGATGCATCTTCTATATCGGGTTCGCGAGCGCGGTATCGATAACATTCCCGAACAAGGCGGCGCGCTCATCGTCTGCAATCACGTTAGCTTCGTCGATGCGCTGCTTTTATCGGCGGCGTCCCCACGACCGATTCGTTTCGTCATGGAGTCGTCGCTCTTCAAATTGCCGGTGGTGAATTTGTTTGCACGCGGCATGAAGGCGATTCCCGTCTGCTCGGCCAAAGAAGATCGCGCAACGATGGAGCGCGCCTTTGCAAAAGTGGCGAGCGAATTGCGCGCCGGCAATCTCGTATGCATCTTTCCGGAAGGAAAGCTCACGGCCGACGGCAATATGAACGTGTTTCGTCCGGGCATGACGCGCATTATCACCGAGACACCGGTGCCGGTTGTACCCATTGCGATCGGCGGTTTGTGGAATTCGATGTTTACCCGCGCCGAAAAAATCTTTTGGCGACGACTGCCGCGTAAACTATTCGCCAAGATTACGGTGAGCGCGGGTCCGCCGGTTGCTCCAGAGCTTGCGGCGCCCGATAAAATGCGCGAGATCGTGTTAACGTTGCGCGGTGACGTTCCATAGATGGCTATGATCCGACAAAAGCAATTTCCCAGAGGCAATCTCCCAGAGGCAATGACCGATTGACTGTTGCAATCACGATGCGTCGTCTATCGATTTTTATTTCAGTAATAAGACGAAAGTTCTCCTGGGTAGGATGTTTATGAGAAAGAATGCAATGAAAATTCAATCAGATCCCCGCCCGGATTTATTGATTGAGCGCGGTCCACATAATCGGGGTGTCGGGCGTTGGGTGCCAGAGGAAAACATCGGCTGCTTTGCCACTATTTGCGAGCAAGCCGATTTGCTTGGAAGAAGTGGCCGAATCGAATCTTTATTGATCCATTTTGTGGGCCCGGTCGAATTCAGGTCGAAGGGGAGAGTCAAACGAGAGACGGCGGTGCAGTTCTGGCTTGGCGACAACTTGCTGACACGGCACCATTCACGAAAATGCTTATAGGTGATATCGAATCTGAGCGAGCAAAGGCTTGCAGGGATCGCCTTGTCGCACTGGGAGCGCCGGCTATTTCGTTTCATGGGTCGGCTGCCACGACAGTTTCTCAGATGGTTGATGCCGTGCCACAAGGATCGCTCTGCTTGGCATACGTAGATCCGTACAACTTGGAATTACTGTCATTTTCTATCCTGCAAGAACTTGCTCGATTGAAGAAAGTGGATTTGGCCATAAATTTTTGCACGATGGACCTCAAGAGAAACGTTGAAGTTGAATTTGATCGCGCACGGTTCGACGGGACTGCACCCGGCTGGCAAAACGATCCGTCCGTATTGAGTTATAGCAAACAGAATACCAAGCTGGCTTTCTTTTCCTACTGGCGCTCGCTGGTCCAAAGCTTCGGATTTACGGACAGCAAGGAAATGCCGCTCGTCCACAACAATCAAGGCCACGACATCTATCGGATGGTGTTTTTTGCTAGAGATAAATTTCCAACAAAGATTTGGGAAGATGTTGCACGAGGTCCAAATAGAGAGCTCGACCTTTTCGGCGACTAGGGGCTATCAAGTTTCAGCGGCAGCAGACAGCGGAAGTTGGTTCCAGAAACGTCCTGCCAATAGTCTGCCGTTCTTCTTTTTGTCTCTTCGAATACCGTCAGCACCCCATGTACCCCATTGTTTAAAGAAGAAAGCGACCTGTTGCTCGTTTGCCTGACGACGAATTTCTTCGACCCAGGAAGGGTTCATCGGGCGCGCTTTCGCTCCGCTTTCGCCTCCGACGATTACCCACTGAATATCAGATAGATCAATTTCACCGAGGTCGCTCAATAGTGGCTCAATCGATAAAAATCGTATTCTCGACGGAACATTCCGCAAGTAATCAATTCTTGGAACGCCATATTTTCGGTCTTCGACTGACACACCTAACCAAACATTAGGCGGGCATCTGTGATTCAGAAAGAAGTGGAGTAGCCGATCGGCCCTCTTGGTGAGTACTTGATATGTATGTTGCGGCGTGGACCTGCAAACATCGAGAATCGAGTCAATAAAGCTATCTGGCACGGATTCATGAAACAAATCTGACATCGAATTTACGAAGTACACTGTCGGTACCTTGCGCACCTTCGGCTGAATCAGCCGCTGCGGATGCAGCGTGAGTTCGAATTCGTTTTCGTATCCCGACGCTCCCATGGCATGCAGCCGCTTAGCCATAGTTTCGGCGTAGCAATTCTTGCATCCTGGCGAGACTTTGGTGCAGCCGGTTACGGGGTTCCAAGTGTGCTCAGTCCATTCAATTGAAGATTCGGCCATAGGACCTCCGAGCATTAGACGATGTTAGGTAGCTCGCTCGCTAGAGTCTAGCAAATGTCGAGTTACAGAATTTGTTCTTGTTTGACCTGGTACCGAAGGCTCGAAATATATCGGTTGTGAAGTTTGCGAGTTCGTATGGCATGAGGTGTAATGGTTTCGGACCGGCACCGTAGGTAGAGCACTTTCACGTTCGGCAGGCTTATTTCGGAGATGATTATGAAGCAACGCGCGAGATCAAATAACGTATTGACTATTACTGCGTTGATTACAATCGCAGCAGGATCAAGCGCACTCTCCGCCGATCCGCAAATGCTGGGCTTCAATAGCGAGCGTGCCGCCGAGCAGCGCCAGCTCGAACAACGCTTCGATTCACAACTCGACGCCGGTCAATTAAATGCCTGGCTTAAGCAGCTCTCGTCCGCGCCGAATAATGTCGGTTCGCCGCACGACAAGGCGAACGCCGAATTTATATTGCAGCAATTCAAGTCATGGGGTTGGGACGCACACATTGAAGCCTTCGATGTGCTTTATCCAACGCTTAAGAGTCATCGCTTGGAAATGCTCGCGCCGTCGCATTTCGTCGCGAGTTTGCGCGAGCCTTCGATTGCGGGCGATGCAACATCGAAGCGGACCGATGGCGTTCCGCAATTCAATGCCTATGGCGGCGATGGCGATGTCACCGGCGAGTTGGTGTACGTGAACTATGGCATGCCCGACGACTACAAAGAACTCGCGCGTCTCGGCATCGATGTTAAAGGCAAAATTGTGATGACGCGTTACGGCGGCGGCTGGCGGGGATTGAAACCCAAACTCGCACAAGAACATGGCGCGCTCGCTTGCATTATTTACTCCGATCCGCATGAAGACGGCTACTTCGTGGGCGATGCCTATCCTAATGGCGGATGGCGTCCCGCCGGTGGCGCGCAACGCGGTTCGGTGCTCGATATGCCGGTGCGCGCGGGCGATCCGTTAACGCCCGATGTCGGCGCGACCAAGGATGCAAAAAGATTGTCGCTCGCCGATGCGAAAACCATTCTAACCATTCCGGTGTTGCCGATTTCTTATAGCGATGCGCAGCCGTTGTTGTCTGCGTTGACCGGGCCTGTTGCGCCGATCGCTTGGCGCGGCGCGTTGCCGATGACCTATCACGTGGGTCCCGCCGCAAGAATTCATCTCGCGGTGACTTCAAATTGGAATTTGCACACCATCTACGATGTCATCGCGAAAGTTCCAGGCAGCGAGTTTCCCGATGAATGGGTGGTGCGCGGTAATCATTTCGATGCGTGGGTTTTCGGCGCCTCCGATCCATTATCGGGAACGATTGCTTTATTGGCGGAAGCGAAGGCAATTGGCGCGTTACTCAAATCCGGTTGGAAACCGAAGCGCACCTTGGTGTATGCGACTTGGGATGGCGAAGAGCCGGGATTACTCGGTTCGACCGAATGGTCCGAGATGCACGCGCAAGAGTTGCAACGTAAAACGGTGGTCTATATCAATTCCGACTCGAACGGCCGCGGTTTTCTAGCCGCGGGCGGCAGCCATTCGTTGCAGCGCTTGATTAACGAAGTTGCGCAGAGCGTGAAAGATCCGGAAACGAACGTGACCGTGCGCGAGCGCTTGAAGGCGCGCATGTTGGTGCGCGGTTACGAACGCGGCGCGAACGAACAGCAAAAGGCCGTTGCAAAGAAAGCGGCGGAAGGCGGCGATTTGCCGATTGCGGCACTTGGCTCGGGTTCGGACTACTCACCGTTCCTTCAACATTTGGGACTCGCGTCGCTCAACGTCTCGTACGATGGCGAAGACGAAGAAAGCGGTTCGTATCATTCCAACTACGATTCCTTCGATCACTATTCGAAATTCGGCGATCCCACTTTTGCGTACGGCGTCGCGCAAGCACAAACCGTCGGTCGCATTGTTTTGCGCATTGCCGATGCAGACATCGTACCCATGCAGTTCGGTGACGTGTCCGACACGTTCAACGGATACATTCAAGAGCTACACAAATTAGCCGACGATAAACGCAAGAATGCCGGCGAGCTCGGCAAGCTTCTCGATCAAAATGCGTTTACATTGGCGTCCGATCCCACCAAGCCCGTGCTGCCACCGGTGCGCGAACCGGAAGTTCCTTATCTCGATTTTTCGGCACTCGATAATGCCGGCGCACGACTCAAGAAAAGCGCCAAAGCCTACGACGAAGCGATGTCATCCAACGCAAGTAAACTCACGACAACGCAACGCGTTGAGCTAAACGGATTGCTGCGCGGACTCGAACAAACACTCGTCAATCCGCAGGGATTGCCGCGTCGCGATTGGTACAAGCATTTGATCTACGCGCCGGGATTGCTTACCGGCTATGGCGTCAAAACCATGCCGGGCGTGCGCGAAGCCATCGACGAGAATCTCTGGGACGAGGCGAATCGCTATGCCGCGATCACGGCGAAGGCATTAAAGAATTACTGCGACCGCCTAGATCGGGCGACCAGTGTGCTAATGCGTGAACGGTAAGTCAGCTGTTGTCTCATCTTCATCTGGATGGAAGCGGTTCATTTTTCGACGACGGCTTCCTGCGATCCAACCCTGGTCGCGCGTAGTGTTGCAATTTGCCAGGAGTTTCCCCAATTGTCTTCCACCATGCAGCGATAGTCTCCATAAGGCATCGCAACGGGGGCTTCGATGGACTGCGCGCCTTTCTTTAACGCGCGTCGATAGGTCGCATCGGTATCGGCGACATAGACATACAAAACCGCAGCCATTACCGCACGCACTCCCGCTTCGGTAATCATGATGACCGACTCGCCGATCCAAAGCTCGCTGGGATGTTCTTCGCGATACTCGCCTCGTGCTTCGAATACTCGCTTCACAAACCGAACGAGACCTTGCGCGTCTGCACACACGATTCGTGGAGCGACGGTCGGCCAACCGTCGCGTCTAAATGGAGATGGTCGGTTAGTCTTCATCGGGCGCGCTCCTCGTTGCCGAGTCGTTGCAATACGGATCTCCCTATATTGTCCGCTCGCGCCGATTGGTTCACACCATTAGTGAAAATATTTTAACGGCGAAGTCCGGCTACGCCGCATCTACTCTGCCCTGCATGTATTCTTTTGCGCGTGCAACTTCGTTGCGAAGTGCTTCGAATATGAGCGTGGCTTCGGACATACTTCCTTCCTTGGCGGCGGTTTCCAAATTCGCGGCGAGCAATCGTGATGTCATGGCGCCCAGACTTCCTGCTGCCCCTTTCAGACTGTGAGCGGCGCGTTGTGCGGCCGGCAAGTCCTGCGCGGCGAGTGCCGTCGCAATCTGCTGTATCGATTCATCGCTGCTGCCGACAAAGGTATTTACTAACTCGAGGGCGAACTCGCTATCGCCACCAGCGGCCTCATCGATCTTGCGCCAATCGACCGGAATGCCATCCAGTGTTTGTGGGCGTTCCCGCGGTATTTCTTCCTGCACTGTTTCGTTTTCTTCGACATCTTCAAAAATTCTCTGTAAGCATTGTCCGAGCGATTCGCGATCGAGGGGTTTGGATTGATACGCATCCATTCCCGCCGCAAGACACTCCTCTTCAGCGCCGGCCATTGCATGTGCGGTCACCGCGACGATGGGAACACGTCGCAACCCTTGTTCGCGGCGACGAATTTCGCGTGTGGCTTGATAGCCGTCCATCTCGGGCATTTGGCAGTCCATCAAAATCGCGTCGTAGCGCGTGCGTTCCCAGGCTGCGAGTCCTTCGATACCGTTGGTGGCCATGTCCACGCGATAGCCCAATCGTTCCAGTATCGCTTTACCGACTTTTTGATTGACGGGATTATCGTCTACCAACAAAAGATGCCGTTGCTCGCGCGAACGCTTGGCTCGCAATTGATGGCGCGTGATGATCGGCACCGATGCTTTGTCACGTTTATCGCTAACCACCAATGCCAAGCAGTCGGCCAAGTCGCGCTGAGTCGTGGGCTTGAGAAGATACGCGGCGAATCCTAGATCGCTAAAACGCCGCGCGTCGCCACGACGACCCATCGACGTGAGCAACACCAAGCGCATCGATCGATAGCGCGCATCGGTGCTGAGAATCGCGCCAAGTTTTGCGCCGTCGAATCCCGGCATTTGTTGATCGATTAATGCAATGTCGAAAGCTTGTCCGGCCGCTTGCGCTCGCTCTAATTCGTTCAACGCTTCCGGCGACGATGCGACTGCGGTGGATTGCAATCCGCAGCGCTGCACTTGCATTGCCAACACGCGACGATTGGTTGGATTGTCGTCGATAATCAACACTCGTTGTCCCGACAATGAAGTCTTGCTCGTCGCCGCCGGGCTCGCGGTGCGCGTGGCTACCGTGAAGCGCGCGGTGAACCAAAATGTGGAGCCTTTGCCGACCGTGCTTTCCACACCGACCTCACCGCCCATAAGCTCAACCAATGAACGCACGATCGATAACCCTAACCCGGTGCCGCCGAAACGCCGCGTCATCGACGAATCGACTTGCGTGAATGGTTTGAACAACATCTCCAATCGCCGTGCGGGTATGCCGATACCGGTGTCGCAGACTTCGCACCGTATTTGCAATTGCGCTACATCGACACTTTGCACCGAGAGATTGATTCGCACTTCTCCATGTTCGGTGAATTTCACCGCGTTGCTACCCAAGTTGAGCAGCACTTGGCGCATGCGGCCCGGATCGCCGATCAACATATCCGGCAAACTCGAATCGACGTGGGCGTTGACTTCAAGTTCTTTGCTGTGCGCCTGCATCGCGATTAGGCGCGCCACGTCTTCAACCACATCGCGCAAATCCATGTCGATCTCTTCCAGTTCGAGTTTGCCCGCCTCGACTTTTGAGTAATCGAGAATATCGTTGACGACCGTCAACAAACTCTTCGCGCTATCGCGGATAGTATCGGTGTAATCGCGCTGCACGCGGTCGAGCGGCGTATCCATTAACAACTCGGTCATGCCGAGCACGCCGTTCATGGGCGTGCGAATTTCATGACTCATGTTCGCCAAGAATTCGCTCTTGGCGCGATTGGCGGCGGCGGCCGCTTCGGAAGCTTCCACCAATGCTTGGTGCGTGCGCTTTTGTTGAGTGATATCGCGCACCACTACCGTAAACATGTTTTGTCCACTGAGCGGTGTGGGGGTGACAGCCAATTCCATTTCGAATGACTCGCCATTGTTTCGCAAGCCGACCACTTCGCGAATCACGCTCGCTGCGTTGGCAACATCTCTATTGGCATGCGATTCGCGATCGGCTCCGCAAGCGCCAATCACCTCGACAAACGTGGCGCCGTCCTTCGACATCAGCGTTTGCATGGCGCGGCCGATCGCCTCATTGGCCGTGTAGCCGTAGATCCGTTCGGCAGCACGATTTAGCTGTACGATTAATCCGGCAGCGTCGGTGAGAATGATGCCGTCGATTACATTGTCGATCACCACGCGGGTGCGTTCGGCGCTGTCGATCACGGCGTGTTCGGCATCGCGTCGCTGTTGATCGCCGTGCACGGCAAGTAGAATTTGCGCGATGGTCGCAAGCAAAGGTTGCAAGAAATCCATCAACAGCTGATCGTAACCATTGTCGCGATTGGCGATCACCACGAGACCGAGGCGTTGGCCCGAGATCGACAGCGGCACCGCCACCAAATTGCGTAGCGTGGCTGTTCCGCCCGGCAATCCGT
>JAYTQU010000035.1:0-6275 GCA_043746555.1 Pseudomonadota bacterium
GTTCAACAAGCGGATGCTCTTTGAAGCATTCAAGAGTCTCGTCAAGCTGGCGTTCTTCGGCGCGATCGCTTACTCATTTTTCTTGTCCATCTTGCCGAGTATTGCGTCGCTCGGCAGCAGTCAGCCCGATGGTGAAGCGAACTGGATAGGCGCAAGCGCATTGAGTTTATTGTTTAGACTGGGCCTCGGTCTGTTGGTCGTTGGATTGATCGATATCGCGTTTGTCCGTCGGCAATATTCGCAGCAGATGATGATGAGCCGCCGCGAAGTTAAAGAAGAAGTGAAACGGCGCGAGGGCGATCCACAAATTCGCGCCAAGATTCGCGAGCTACAGCGCGAAAACCTCAAGCAAGCGCGATCGATGGGGCGTTTACCGGATGCCGACGTCTTGATCACCAATCCGAGTCACTTCGCCGTCGCGCTGCGTTACGACCGCGGCACGATGAATGCGCCGGTTGTCCTAGCGAAAGGCAGCGACAATTGGGTGCAAGAGATGAAGACGATTGCGCGGCAACACGCGATTCCCATTTTCGAGCGCAAACCATTGGCGCGGCTGTTGTTCAAACGCGGAGTTTTGGACCAGGCTATTCCGGATGAAGCGTTTCTAGATGTGGCGAGACTGTACGCAGACCTCGCCGACCTACGACGCCGAGAAGCACGATACGAGGTGGCGCAATGACTTGGTTGCGCAAAGTATTCGGCGATCAAAGCGAATTGGCGTTGGTCATCATGCTGGCAACAGTGCTGCTGGTGCTGTTCTCGCCGATTCCACCGGGCCTGCTGGATTTTCTACTGATCACTAACTTCGCATTCGCGATGCTCGTTCTGTTACTGACCTTTTATATGGGTCGACCGCTTGAGTTTTCGACCTTTCCATCGCTGCTCTTGGTTGCCACATTGTTTCGGTTGGGCCTCAACGTGGCGGCAACGCGTCTCGTTCTTTCGCAAGCCAATGCGGGAAAGGTGATTGCCGCGATCGGCAATCACGTGGTCGGCGGTAACTACGTCATCGGTTTGATCGTTTTCGTGGTGCTGATCGTCGTTCAATACGTCGTCGTTACCAACGGCGCGCAGCGAGTCGCTGAAGTTGCGGCGCGCTTCACGCTCGACAGCATGCCCGGCAAGCAGATGAGTATCGATGCCGACCTCAATATGGGGTTGATCGATCAAAACGAAGCTCGTGAACGCCGTAAGCAAATCGAAAAAGAAGCCAACTTTTATGGCGCGATGGATGGTGCGAGTCGCTTCGTTAAAGGCGATGCCATCGCCGGCATCGTAATCGTATTGGTAAATATCGTTGGCGGATTGACGGTCGGCGTTGCGCAGATGGACATGTCGTGGGCTGAGGCGTTGCAAACCTACACGCTACTGACCGTGGGCGATGGCATTGTCACTCAAGTACCGGCGCTTGTCATTGCAACGGGTACTGGAATCATTGTCACGCGTGCGGCGTCGGATGCCCGATTGGGCGCCGAGATTTCGAAACAAATTCTAGCCTATCCAAAAACGATCGCAATCGTCGCGATTGCGTTGTTTGTGTTGGGCTTCCTGCCAGGCATTCCGGTCCTGCCTGTTGTTTGTCTTACTGTGGGCGCTGTTGGGTTGTATTTTTACGCGCGTAAGCGCGCGAAACGTGTGCCGGACGATCAAGCTGCCAAAGCGAAGAGCGCGGCAGAGGCCGGCGAAGATTTGTATCGCGCTATGCAAGTGGATCCGGTGGAAATAGTCATTGGCAGCAACTTGATGCCGCTGGTCGGCGAGAACGGCGCGCTCTTGTCGGAAAAGTTGAGTTCGATTCGCAAACAGTATGCGCTCGACATGGGCGTTGTACTGCCCCTCGTTCGTGTGCGTGACGATAAAAACATGAGTCCGAATCGCTACGAAGTGAGATTGTTCGGCGCGCGCGTGGCGGAAGGCGAAGTGTTTCCGGATCGGTTGTTGGCGATCAACCCAGGCGGTACACGCCAACCTTTGGATGGAGTGACGGGCGTGGATCCCGCCTATGGCTTACCGGCTGTGTGGATTGCCGAAGAAAAACGCCAAGGCGCGCGTAGCGCCGGTTACACCGTAGTCGATTGCGGCATTGTTTTTCTCACGCATATTGCCGAGGTGCTTAAACAAAACGCGCACAATCTCATCACGCGGGCCGAGACCGAGCGACTTATTGCGCGAGTCCGCGAGCAGCAAGCCACCTTGGTCGATGAATTGATTCCCAAAGTGTTGTCGTTGGGCGATGTGCAACGCGTCTTGCAAGCCTTGATCAAGGAGCGCGTTCCGATTCGCAACATCGATGCGATATTGGAAGTGTTGGCCGATCACGGTGTCAAACAGCGCGAGCCGGAGCAATTAACCGAATTCGTCCGCGAACGATTGGCGCCGGTCATCTGTCAGCAATACGCGGACACCAAGGGCGACTTGCATGTCATCACATTCGATCCGGTTGTCGAACAATCGCTCAACGCCGCGATTCGCGCGATCGAAGATAGGGCCACGCTAGTACTGGAACCGAAGTTTGCCGAACAAGTGCTGCGTAAACTTTCCGAAGAAGCCGATCGCATGGCGCGAGGAAACATGCGTCCCGTGTTGCTGTGCGCGCCGGCGTTGCGTCGACATGTGCGTCGATTTACCGAGCGCTTGGTGCCGCAGTTGGCGGTGCTATCTCTGAACGAAATATCCGGACAAGTTAGCTTGCGAGCGTTCGGAGTGGTGAGAGTATGAGCGTTGCAAACGTTAACGGCGCGCAGGTACACGGTCACTTGGGAGCCCAACACCGCAAAGCCGGCTGGGATCATAAGTCGTTGTCGCGCGCCGAAGTAGGGCAGGAAGTCAGTGTACGCATTCTGAGCAAAGTGACCGATGGACGATACCTCGCCGCTATCGGCGACTCGCGCTATGTAGTCGAAAGCTCGCTGCAACTTACCGTTGGCCAAACCGTCAAGGCGACCGTGAGCGCGTTGGGCGGGGTAGTGGAGCTTAAGTATCTCGGCAGCGGGCAGTTTGAATTGGTGAATGCCGATGCTTCGATGGACGGATCGCAACAAGGTAATAAGACCGTAACAGCGGTCGATAAACTGCAATCGAAATACAAGATTGCGTTGCCGAGCGCGGATAAAAAATTAGTTGAGAAGCTGAGCTCGCAAGCCGTTCATCCGGAAACCATGACCATCAGTGCTTTGTATTTGAACAAAATGGGCGCCTCTGTCGAGGACGATTCGCTGCATGCGCTGTACGCTAAACAAAGCTGGTCCGATGGCGGTGTACCGAGTGCCGTCAAAGTCAATGCATTGGCCGCCGATGTGTCGGCTTTGGTAGCCGGTGTTCAACAGGGAAATCAACCAGACATCGCGGCGCTATCGAAAATGCTGGGCGACGCGGTTGAGCAATTGGCGGCCTCCACGTCATCATCGCAATCGCCAGACGCACTTGCGCAGACGTTGCTGTCGGGTGGTAGTGAACTGGCGAAATTTACGCAACAGAATGCCGGTGACAGCGCTTTACTCGATGACAATTCGCTCAAGGAAATCGCCAAACGTTTGCTCAACCTGCAAGACTCGGGAACGCTCGCCTATCATTTCGGCAGTTTGCCGGTGTTGATTGCGGATCAATTGGTCGAACTCGACTTGGTGTTATTTCGCGAACGCGAAGCATCGGGACGATCGTCGGGGTTGCGCAAATTGGTGATGACTCTCAAAACCGAAACGCTCGGTCGAGTTGAAATTGTCGCGCAATCGATTGACTCCACTTTGTCGGTCTCCATCGGTACGCAGTCTCCCGACGCCACCGAGCGACTCGCGGGTCACGCGCAGGAAGTACGCGACTTGGTTGCACGACTCGGCTGGAATGTCGATAGCGTTGCCTATCGCTTGGCGACCGACCCCGCGCGCGCGGCCGCACAACTCGTCCGGCACGTTTTGAATTCCGGCACGCTCGACGCAGTTATTTGAGGATGATGCAGATGAACGATAAACGAGTGGTCGGCGTGAGTTACGAGGTCGGCGACGATGCGCCGCTGGTGATGCTGAAAGCGTCGGGCGTTGATGCGGACAACTTACTGAATCAGGCCAAAGGGCGCGATGATTTGACCGTCGTTCGCGATCCGGCGTTGGTGAATCAACTTTATCGAGTGCCGATCGATCAACCGATCGGGCGCGAATTATTTCCAGTCATGGCGGTATTGCTCGCGCATGTGTTGCGCTTGGATCGCGATCAACAGGAGCAAGTTACATGAGCGACACATCTCAAATCATTGGCAGCGCGATGCGTACTGAAGCGGAAGTGTTGCGCGTGATCAGTCAGAACATCGCTAACATGCAAACTGTGGCCTATCGGCGGCAGGTGCCGGTGACGCACGTACAATTCGATCAGTTGGTTAACGCCAGCGCGAGTGCGCAAGCGCAAGCGGCGCAACTACAATCAGTACAATTGCCCCAATTCGATGTGGCGATCGATCAGAAGACAGCCACGCTAAAAAGTACGGGCGAGCCGTCGAATGTTGCCTTGGACGGGCCGGGTTTTTTCGTCGTACAAACCGAGCAGGGCCCCGCGTTGACTCGTCGCGGCGATTTCCATGTTGCTCCCGACGGTACGTTGGTGTCGTCAAGTGGCGATGTCGTTTTGGGCGAGAAAGGCGCGCTGCAGATCGGATCCGGCGCGCTAACGATTTCATCCGATGGCGTGGTGAGCGTCAACGACAGTGTTATAGACCAACTGCGCATCGCCAACGTAGCAAACAATGTTCGTCTGGCGTCATTGGGCGACGGCACCTATCGCGTAGATCCGCAACAACTCGAAGAAGCCAGCAGTCGTCCTTCGGTTCGACAAGGGTTTTTAGAAACCTCGAATGTCGTCCCCGTCAACGAAATGATTCAACTGATGGAAACGGTGCGGCGGTTCGAGGCCGAGCAAAAATTCGCGCGTGCCTATGACGGCATGTTGAATCAAGCTATTAGCGAACTGGGTAAGATCAGTTGACGATATAACTGCATAGATTTAGAAAGAAGGGGGATATCACATGTTCGACGCTCTTTACATTGGCGCTACCGGCATGCGCGGTCAGCAAATGCAAATCGATACCATTGCGCAGAATGTCGCCAATCTGCACACCGTGGGTTATCGGCGTAGCGTGGTGTCGTTCGCGGAAATCGCGGCATCACTTGCCTCGCCAACGCCTGCTGCGGATGGGTTACAACCCACCGCGACAGCTCAAGATGCACTTCGAGTACTCGGCGCCGGCGCTTTGCCCTCGCTTAGTTTGTCGAGCGCCAATGGCGATTTGCAGCAGACCGGCGACCCCCTCAATCTGGCAATCGACGGCGCAGGATTTATCGAGGTCGTGCGCGCAGATGGTTCGCCGGCGTACACGCGCGCCGGTCAATTGCATGTGAATGCCGATGGCATGTTGGCGAGCGCCGATGGATCGGTGCTGTCGTCTCGAATCCAGATTCCGTCGGATGCGCATGATTTACATATCGCCGTCGACGGGCTGGTGACCGCAATGGTCGGCGATAAAACCGATCCCATTGAGCTTGGAAAAATCGACTTGGCGAATTTTTCGAATGCGGCGGGACTCAAGCCGCTGGGCGATAACCTGTATTCGGCAACCACGCAATCCGGTGATCCGCAGACGTTGAGGCCCGGCGAAATGGGTGCGGGCATGTTGAAGCAGGGATTTCTCGAAAATTCGAATGTTCAAATGACCGATGAGCTGGTGAATTTGATGCTGGCTCAGCGCGCGTTTGAACTGAACTCGAAAGTGATTCAAGCGGCTGATCAGATGCTCGGCATCACCAATGGGCTATATAAATAGTGCGGATGAACATTCAATCCAATCAACGAATCGAATGAAGATCCGAAACAACAAGGCTTTGCAACGGTTGATGGCTGCTGCGGCTAGCTTCGCCGCATGCTGTTCGTTATCGGTTGCCGGTGCGCGAACGGTGGTTCCGGTGGGATCTGAGCCGTTGGCTGTCGCGAATGGTGAACTGCAGCGCGCCTTGCAAGCCAAGCACCCGGACATAGTTGAGTGGGCCGTTGCACCGCTCGCAGCAAGCTGGCGCGACGATCGCGAACTACACGAGCTTGGAGACGATGTCCGTCGAGAAGTAGAGGTGGTGAAGTTAGGGTCTCGCAGTGCGGTGCGCATTTCTTGGCTGCGCCCCGATGCAATTCGTCGTTCTCGAACGGTGTGGTTTGACGTTGTCGGCAAGCAATCTATTTTGGTTGCGACTCACGATCTTCCAATGGATCGCCCGTTATCCGCCGGCGATACGACGATC
>JAYTQU010000036.1:0-2658 GCA_043746555.1 Pseudomonadota bacterium
CGACTCAAACGTCCCGGCGCGTGGTGGCGCGAGGCCAACGCCGATCACATGCTGGCGCTGCGACTTAACCGCGCCAACCGACAGTGGCATGACTACTGGGCCCATCGAGACGATTCCAGACACACGTCTGAAACGACGGAGTCTGCATCAGTTTGAATCGCACCCGCTGCATGCACCCACTCGTTGCGGCATAACGGCTCAGCGAGGGAGTGTCCTGAATGGCACGTAATAAAGCGGAAACGCAGGAGAGACCCTTCAAGTTTCCTAACCCGTCATTCTCGGCAACCGCTCCATGCGTTGTTCTATTCGTTCAGCAGGAACGATTTAAACGTTGGCTGAGTTGAGAGTTGAACGCGCTCGTTTGGACAACCCATCGCCTTGCGAAAAAGATGAGCACCGCGCAGCAAGAGACTTTGAGCAAAGTACCGGAAGTCACTTTTGTTCCAACAGATCGATACGACGGGTTTCGCGCAACTCGAATCAACGCGACCTCCAGCGAACAGTCGATCGCGGGTTAAACCCGGCTAAAATGCGGGCTGGGGCGAGTGGCTTGAGGTAGAATTCGGGGCAGGTGAAGGCAGGTCACGTGCCTGACTGTAGCTAAGTCAGTGGGTTAGCCCGCGCATTCGAGTCCCTCAGCCTTCGCTTTGCTTTCAATCGATGCGACGATCGAAAGCAAAGGGATCATGGACGATGCGTTAGCGACCGACTGTAGTGTCAGCGTTCATAGTTCTCGAAAATGGGCAGCATGAAGAAAACCTCGACGCAAGCTGCTTGCACGATCTATCACAACCCCCGATGTAGCAAGAGCCGCGCGACGCTCGCCTTGTTGCGCGAACGCGGGATTGAACTGAAAGTCGTCGAGTATTTGGCAACGCCTCCCAGTGTTCCCGAACTCAGATCAATTCTCGGCAAGCTCAAGTTGAAACCCGACCAACTGCTGCGTAAGAGCGAAGACGCGTACAAGACAAAAGTATCCGGCAAGCGGTTATCCGACGCTCAACTACTAACGTTGATGGCAGATAATCCTATTCTCATCGAACGGCCGATTGTTGTGATCGGCGAACGCGCGGCGATCGGTCGTCCGCCGGAAAATGTATTATTCCTGTTGAAGTGAGCCTGATGTTGCGAAGCGATCAAGTGTTGGTGACCATTGGCACGCCGTGCTCTATGTCGGCGGTCGGCAGTTCGGAAACCTTTCAAGCTCGCGTGACTAACGCACCCGAGTTTATCGGTTATGCCGCTTTCGATGCCGGCCTTGTCGAATTCGACGGCGAGAAATTAAAATGGACAGCGAATGGTAATTCCACTTCGCTCGCCGAGATCGAAACGCGCTACGGTCCGCAATTGCGCGCCAACTTGGGCATTCGCTCCATTCGGGATCGCTTTGCTGCGTGCATCAAGCTGGAGACGGATATCGCGGCGCCGCTGCCGCACGATTTGGAAGAGGGCGGTCTCAGAAAACTTGCGGGCCTCACGTTTCGCGATATCCGCGATTCGGATTTCAAAGACATGTTTAGTTTGTTCGAAGAGGATCCGCGGCTCGCACCGCCTATGCAATCGTTGCTGTTTGCCTACGCCGGACTCGGGGCGTTGGCGTCGTTGCCGAAACCACTACACCAACTAATGGAAAATCCATTTGGATTTCGTGTGGCGGCGGCGACGGCATTCAGCGGGTTCGATGCGTTTGAGCAATGGATTCCGCCGTCAGTAAACATGCCGACCAGCGAACATGTCCGCGATAAATTCGCGACACGTTTGGCAGGGGCATTGGCATCGCATGGACCCGCGCTCATCTCGACGATGTTGTCGCCCGCGTATAGCATCAGTCGTGCGCTTAAGAATCCCACGTATCTAGATTCATTGAAATCCAACGATCCCGGTTACAAGCGCGTCCCACAAACACCGCTCGTTGCCGTCGGCGCATGCGCATCAAGCTCCATTGTGTTTTCCGAATTCGCGCCGCAATTGCTGTTCGACTATCCGGGATTCAAACGCCCGAAAATGGTTTTGTGGACGGCAGCGGATGCGGCATTACAACCCGACTACGCGTTGCTCGACGCGTTTGGCACGGGCGCGATGGTTACGCAGACAAAACTTGCCGCAATTAATGCGGGGCGAGCGCCCCACGAACAACGTTCGATTGCCGATTCGCTTGCGCCATTCGACGTCGACGCCAATGGCACAGTCGTGGGGCACGCAGGTTCCGGGCTGCTCGTTACGACGCTTAAGTTTGCCTTGGAAAATTATCTCGATATCACTTCCATCATCGCTGGTTGGGGGCAAAGCGGCGAAGCGGGCGGCAAAGCGCATTTTGCGGGCGTGGGTTTTGGCGGCGAGAATGCGGTGGTGCATGCATTCGACATGGCGCATCAAGGTCACGGCTACAGCGTCAAAGAGTTTCAATACCTTGCGGCACACGCAACCGGAACCCGCACCAACTCCAAAACAGATCTCACCACCGCAGCGTCGGGTCGCCAAGGCGCGGCCGTTCGGCAAAATCTCACTGGACCGTTGCCGCAAATGACAGTTGGAACGCCAAAGGCGATCGGCGATGGACATACCATGGGCGAGACGGGACTCAAGGCCGTTTCGCAAGCATTGCAGTACGTGCTCGGTGAAAAAGCAGTCGGCGTCCCAACGCTGCGTACTCGCGAT
>JAYTQU010000037.1:0-22600 GCA_043746555.1 Pseudomonadota bacterium
TGGCGAGAAATTCAAATCGTGGACAACAATTTAGCTCGCGAAACCCGCCCCATTACTGGCTTCGCCGCTGATACGATTCAATTTAACCGGACACTACTGTCTTGAGTCGAAGAATTACGAGCGCATCGCGATCGTGTCAAAGCAGGGACAGGCACGTGTCGTGCAAAAATGCGTAGTCAGGATTAGGGCAACGCGATGTAGCAAAGGCAGGGGTAGAAAAAATGATTCTTTGTGGCAACGCGTGCGGGTGCGTCGATTGCATCGATTTCGCTTTCTTTGCGCAAACGGTCCGATGGTTTTGTTTTCACGGCACTCGCCCACCGACCGCGAGCCGGCCGTCAGTGAAAAAAATAAGCGTCGCGTTGATTAACGCGACAGGCCGCGCGATCGACCGAGCTCCCACGAGATACTGTGTCCGCGCACCACGCCGCTAATCGACTGACCTAGGCGCGGCTCGATGACGGCACGCCACGGCACGAGAGTGAATCCCAACCCCTCCTCTAGCATCGCAAAGCGTCCACTCGCGAGCGACACCGAGCGCCGATAAATGCCTGAGATACGCTCACCCTCCATCGGCTCGCGATGCGCAAGGCCCGTCTCGGCGCTTAAGGTCGTTGCCGCGGATGACAGTTCGCGCGATCGCAAGGTGGCGAGGAGATTTCGCATGGGCACCATCCGATGGCCCTGTCGCTCGGCAAAGCCTTGGTCGACTAAAAACGTCGCCCGTTCTTTGAGCGCCTCGCGAACCGTCGCGCCGAAGCCTTGATCGGTGAGGGGTGTGTTCTCACCAACGAGTTGACGATCGAGCC
Organism: Pseudomonadota bacterium; assembly: GCA_043746555.1. GTDB lineage: Bacteria > Pseudomonadota > Gammaproteobacteria > Steroidobacterales > Steroidobacteraceae > CAZQYC01. Next base: position 810 of record JAYTQU010000037.1, read on the forward strand.
ACGTCGCGCCAATCACTCGGGTTTGTCGCTCAATCGATCGGTGCGACAAGACGGTGACCTGCGCGCCGTCTCGCTGACGCGCATCGTAGTGCTGACCGCGTGCCGGTAAATCATTCGGTACTTTCCAAACCCCGGCATCGAGACGTTCAACAACCCCTGCGCGACGGAGTGCTTCGAGTCGGCGCACATGCGCTTCGACGTACGCGTCCGCGCCCTTCGCACGAGGACTCTGTGCGCGAAGCAGCGCCAGATGTTTTTCGGTGCGATAGACCCCCTGATCGGCGAGTGCCGCAATCGTGCGATCGGACTCCCTGAATTCCATCGTGCCACGGATTTCAACGACACTGCCGACGGAGAATTGAGAAATATCCGTGTCAGCCGACAACGCGACGTAGTGACCGCGGCCATCCACGCCATCGACGATGAGATAGCCACGACCTTGAAGTTCATCGGCCAACCCGGTGGCCGCGATGCGGCCGATGACGGGCATCGCGGTGGTCTTTGCATCAAACACGGCAACCTCCCGACGCACGCCGCTGAACGCGCGTTGCATCGTGCGAATGATGTCGCCACGTTCACCCATCGAGCGCAATACCGGCTCAGCCTGCGCACTGATTGTCCACACGCTGGAGCTCGTTTCACGGGCCAGGCCCATCTTTGCTAGGAACTGCAGCCGACCGATTTTGAGTGAGCGCTGAAATCGATGCTGCGCAACTCCAGGCAGCGCATCGCCCTGCGCAGCATTGCCATGCGCAGCCTCGCCGCCGAGGTCCCGCAAATCAATGACGCCCCGATTGGATTCTTGGCACAGCGTTCGATCGAGACTGGTCCAACGCTCTTGATCGACTTCACGGGTCAAGCTCTCCCGAATCTCGCGTTCGGTGCGCGGACCCAACCACGTGGTCGCGAGTTCCGACGCTCGCGCGCGCATGCCATGCGAGAGGTACTCACGGGCGATGATGAGGTCTCGTAAGTTTTGATCTTTACCTCGGAGCACAATGTGCGTGTGCGGGTTATCGGTGTCCCAATGATCGACGGCCACCCAGTCAAGCCGCGTCTCCATATCCTGCTCAACGCGGGCCATCAAGTCACGCGTAAACCCGCGAAGATCATTGAGCTCGGTCGCATCATCCGATGACACGATAAATCGAAATTGATGGCGATCTTCTCGTCCGCGGGCTTCGAAGGCTTGCGTGTCGGCGTGGTCGGTGTCAGGCCCGTACGCGCAGGTGATCTCGCCGTCTTTTGTCACCCCCTCTCGTTCGATGTACTTAAGGTGCCGCAGCGTTGAATGACGGCTCACTCGGTTGAGAATCACGAGACGGGTTTTAATCACGACGCGTCGCGAACGCAAACCGGGGGTGCGCACGGTAAGCTTCATCGCAAGGTCTCCACGACCTCGCGTCGGTCCTTTACGGCGGGCCATCGCCGGCAGCCGACTGCGACCCTCGGCGCGATGAATCGATACAGCTTTGAGCACACGGGACGCAAAGCGCACATGCTGCGTGCCCCGCGTGCGAGGGCGTCCCATCTTGAGTTTCAGCTCATCATCGTCACGATGCGTCATGAAGGCTCTCCTTCTTAGTTAGTCGTACTCCATCGCAACTTCCGCACGATTTCTGTAAGACGCGCAATGACTTATGCTGTTGCGTTGCGCATCGAGCAAATTGCCCTGCGCAGCAGAAACCCATGTGCAGACAATCGGATGCGAGGCACGTGTGCCGGTCCCTTTTATCTTGCTTATCCTCTTCGTCGGTCCTTGGCACCCCCTCCTCCTCCAACTTCGCGCGTCCGATCTGCACATCGGTTGTCGAGCATCAGCATCGTCGCCGACTCCCCGCGCACACGACGAACGACCAGCAACGTATCGAACGTCCGCACACAGTCCGTCGATGCATGCCCATTTCAAAGAGTCTGCGGTCAACATTTTTGCGTTCATTACATCACCATGTCCACAGCGGAATTGCGCGGCCAATGACATTCGATCGATGCACGGGTCCGAAGTAGCGACTGTCGAAGGAGGCTTCGATATTCGGACTCAACAGCAACAACTCATCTGCAAACAGTGAACGGCATTCCACCCACGGCGTGAGCGTTCGGCCCGCGCCATCACGATCACGCACGTAGGCCACGATTGAGTCGTCTATCATCAGCATCGGTGCGAGCGCACAGACTCGTTGTCCGCTCATCGCAGCGACATGCTTCAGCAAGGGCACCGTCAGCGGAAGGTATTTGCGCTGCGCAGCGAATGCAGCAACGGAAGACGGCAATCGCACGACGACAAAGTCATCGACACGTACTTCGTCGACGGGTACTACGACATACCATCCACGCGGCGCACTCTCGCTTGGGTTGTAAAGCAATTGATACGGCATGTGTACAGTGCCAGGCAACGCGAGCGCCACCATCGCCACCACGCTGAAGCAAGCGGACTTCGCTCGGCGCACCTTCATGGCGCTCGCTTACTGCGCGACAAATACGCGCCGTGTCTTTCAGACATTAGCGCAGGCGGTGCTTCACCGGCTGCGAGACGGTTGTGTGCGCATCGCCAATAATCCGGCGAGACTGCATCAAGCTGAATGTGTCTCGCCTCAATGCCATCGATCAGAGCGAACACGGTGCGGACGTTGGATTCACTTGCGGTTCGCAACAGAATCTCGGCTCCCGGTGTCACGCCCACAATTTCCGACGCGCGTTCCGACGGTGCCACCGCACGCAGTATGTCGATGCGCCACATCGCCGCTCCATCCACACTCCCTCGCCACGTGACGATTCCAAAGATCGCATGCGGCGTGAAATACGCATCGCGCCTGAAGGGATCAATCACTCGTTGCTTGAGCGGTCGACCGAATCGCAACCAGATGTTCACTTGGTTGCGAATGAAGACGCAGCGAACAGACGTCAAGTAACTCATGACTTGACTCCTCGCGAGTGCCTGAAAGCGATTGCCAGAAATGACTCACTCAGAGAATTGTTGGCGTCTCCTCTTATCGTGATCTCCGCGTCAAGACGCTGCAAGTGCGAATGACGAAGTTGTTTGTCTTGATGCGTCTTTTGCAAAACTTCCGATTGATTCGAATCAATTCGAGCACTGTCGGTAATCGTTATCCACAGGTCCTCTGGAGTTAGAGGAAATCCGAGTGTCTTAGAGTTAGAAGAGTTACGGACGCCAATTTCAATTCTGGAACAAACACTTAACATCTGTCCGTGCACCTGATAGCACGATGCTATTCACTGCTTATCCCCAAGCCGTAAGGCGATGGCCAGATCGCGAATCGCCGAGGCAACCGACTCGGGTCGATGCGGCATAAATGTCAGCAGTTCATTGCCCGCGCGCGTTCGTTCAATGGCAAGACGATAGCCCGGCAGTGGTTGTCGCTGCACAATGCTGCGCAGATCAAGCGCAAAATTGGCGTACCGAGAAGCGCTGCCCGACTTGACATAGAGGTGTCGAAAATCGAATCGCCAACCCGTCGATTGTTTACCGCCGTGCTTACGCACCAGTCGATATAACCAACGTTCGATGCCGCCCGTTAGATTGAAATAGCGGCGATCCATCGTGAGCACAAGACCCTCACTTAAGAGCGCGGAATAAAACCAATCGGGAAGGATGAGTTCAATGCCGCGCACACGCCCGTCGCCGTCGCTCTGTTCTTTCCATTCGTTGATCCACGAGAAGCGGTGCAGTCGTCGCGAACTGAGTTGTCTGAGTGACGTCGCAATGGTGGTCGACTGCAGTCGATCAAGTGCCGCCTTGAGTCGTCGATAATCACGCGCTGACGTGCCACGACCTAAGAAGGTGAGAATCTCGTAGGGGGTCGCGGTCATCCATCGCGACGTGAAAAGACGGTGATCGCGCGCTTCGACGATCTGTGAGGCGGCCCAAATGAGAATATCTGCATCCCAGATGCTCGCGATGCCATGCTCGTGCGTGCCTTCCACACAAATCGTGATATCGCCGGATCGATACTGGATCGGGGTGGTCCGCCTCGATTTTGAAAGCGAGAAGAACGGATAAGCCATCATGTCCTGAACATCACGCGGTGCGATGTCACCCGGCACCGTTCGAAAGAGTTCTAATCCTTCGCGTTCGGAGTGAGCACGCTGCAACACTGACGCGACTCTCATGACCGAGCACTCGGTCAGCGCTTGACGAGATACTTTGTATCGGACGTGCTATCGCATGCGGTGGCACTCGACCAACATTCTAAATCGTCGAGTGCGTAGACGACGCGCCGCCCGTGTCGGCGAAAGCGCGGTCCGCCGCCCACGACGCGCTGTTTTTCCAAGGTGCGCGGCGACAGCTTGAGGAATGTTGCTGCTTCCTCATTGGTGAGGAATTGAGTCGGTTGAACTGTCGCCTTGCGAGTCATGGTATGAGCCTCTTCGTATTCGGTCGAACGCTGTCTATCGCCCGATCAGTGGAGGCAGTGTGGTCGAGCCATCGTCGTTTGCGCAGGGAGATTCGAGCACTACTCCATTCCTCCCTGTGCGTCTTTCTTATTGTGTGGTAGGAGCGATCGATAGCCGCCGTTCATCAAGGAACGACCTTGGTGACTGAGCGCGCGGACCTGAGCACGCAACGCACTATCCGATGTCCATTGCAGCGCGGTCATTGCCTCGCCGAATATGACGCCCGCAATCTCACGCTGAGAGGCACCCGCGAGTTCACCATCCAGTGCTTGAAGCGCTCGCATATGGTTGAGTGCGGGTCGCGTCGGTTGTATCAGTGTAAAACTGCGGCGGGGAGCGCAGGGGCTTCGCATTAATTTAAGAAAACGGGTGACGGCTTTTACGCGACATTCCGCGTGAGGGTCCGCGGCCAGTGCGAAGCCATAGCGCTGACCCCGAGTCAGCGGTCGATCCACGGAAAAATAAAACACGCTGGCGCCGATACCGATTCGAATTCGAAGATCCACCCCGTCGTGCGATAACGTCTTGCGACCCGGCAGCGTCCAAAGATCGAAAGTATGGGCGTCGTCGCTCGCGTCATCCATGGCAACAAGTCGCACCCCGCACCGTGAGTCAGTGATCCATATTGGCATCGCATCGCGTGCATCGCGGCACGGGTCTTCGCCGAAATCGCAACCCCCAGCGCGTCTTAAAGGACGCGGCGAGGTGTTTCTGAGATCGACGATACCCGGCTTGATATCTTGGATTGCGACGCAGGTACTCCCACGCGAGCGCAGGAGAATCGAGCTGAAGAAGATAGAGATAAGCGGCGGTTGTCCGCCAAGCGTCCGTTAACGAACTCAACCGCTGTCTCTCCATTCGATGATTAACTTCCAGTGTTGTAAATCCTTGTGCAAAACTTGTTCTCCATTCGGGCCAATGCGGGCGAAATCCAAGAACGATCATGACGGTGTTTGACGATGACACGGCAGAGGCTCGACCGAGAGACCTTCGGGATAAATAAGGGAATTATATACTTGACTCCCTCGCCATCTTAGCGCACAATTGCGCCAAGTTTCGAGGGAATCACAATGAACGACAAGATTACGATCAGCACTTTCCAACTGTTCAAGATGTTTCCCGACCAGGAAGCGGCGCGCCTTTATCTTGAATCCCGTCTTTGGGCGGAAGGTGCAAAGTGCCCGGTCTGCGGTCTTGGGGAGCGCGTTAGCGCACGCAAGGACGGCTACTACCGCTGTAACCAGTGCAAGGAAGACTTCACGGTACGCACCGGAACCATTTTCGAGCGCTCGCATGTGCCATTGAACAAGTGGCTGTATGCGATGTACTTGCTCGTCACGGCGCGCAAAGGCATCTCGTCCATGCAGTTGAGCAAAGAGATTGGCATCACTCAAAAATCGGCGTGGTTCGTACTGCACCGTCTGCGTGAAGCGTGTGGCGATGACTTCACCCAATTGCGTGGCATCATCGAAATCGACGAGACCTACATCGGCGGCAAGGAGGGCAACAAGCACGAAGGAAAAAAGCTCAAAGCCGGGCGCGGCGCAGTCGGTAAGACGGCGGTGCTCGGTATGCGACAGCGCGGCGGAAAAGTGGTTGCGATGTCGATTGGCGACACTGGCGCTGAGACCATACAGGAGCAGATTCACAAGCATGTGACGGTGGGCTCCACATTGCATACTGATGATGCTGGCGCCTATAACGGCATCGGCGATGCGTTCTTTACGCACGATTCGGTCAATCACAGCGCGGGCGAATATGTGCGCGGCAACGTTAGTACGAACGGCATCGAAAGTGTGTGGGCCGTGATGAAACGAGGCATTCATGGCGTCTACCATCAGGTGAGTGCGAAGCATCTTGATCGCTATGTCGATGAATTCGCATTCCGCCTCAATGATGGCAATGTGAAGCGTCACACGCTGGCGCGACTCGACAGCTTCGTCGCTTCGATTGCGGGCAAGCGTCTCACGTATAAGGAACTGATCGCATGAAGGCCGTGCCAGAAGCGCTCGACCGCATCGTCGATAAGGTGCTCGCCTATCGACCGAAGCCAAAGACGAAGGCTGCAAAAAAACGCAAACGGCAGGCGGCGAAAGTAAAAAAGCAGAAATAGTTTTGGCGTTCATTGAAAAATGTAAGCAACCAACATTAACAGCGAAAATAGCAGCGCTCCACTAACGAGCCCCCATATGAAAGATGGCAAAAGCTTTGTTTGGCGCGTAGTGCTTCGCCTAGAAAATAAAATAATAAACGCGAGCGATGACGCGCTAGAGCAATCCGTATCGCTTTGTGAGAAATGTGCGGTATATAGCGGTGCCTTGGTTGTCGTCGGTCTAGTTGCAGAAATAGGAATTGCTTGGATACACCCAGCATACAATTCAATATTAGAGCAGTGGGGTTCCGTGATTGCCAATTTTTTAGTCGGTATTGGCGTGTCAGGTGAAGTTCTTTTCAGCGCACGTGCTAATACATGCCAAGGCGAATTAATACGAAGATCAAATTTAAAACTTGAAGATGCGCACATCTTGTCCATGCTCGCAGATAGTCGAGCAGCTTCTGCTCGGTCAGTCGCCGACACTGCGCAATTGGAGGTAGCCAAGGCTAATGAACGTGCAGCAGAAGCAACAGAGCGCGCCGCCAACGCCGAATTGGCAACGGAACGACTGAAGTCGCAAATTTCTTGGAGACGATTGTCAGCGGCACAAATCGTCGCGATATCTGAAGTTCTTGATGGCTTACCGACACACTCTCTAGAAGTATCATTTGCGAACAACGATCCAGAAGCTAATACATTCGCGCGCGATATCGGGGCAGCCTTCTCTAAGAATGGGTGGCGGGTTTGCTTTGTTGCGCGTTCGTCTAACCAAGAAGTGATATTCGGCCTTCGCATTCCTATGCTGATGTACCAGGGTTCCACAGAATTACTAACACTCTGCGCGCGTGTGCAGAAAGCAATATCGGCTGCTGGCATTGGATTTACGTACCATCCGACCCAACATTGGGGCATGTCGATGTCAACTGGCGACGAAATTACAAGACCGTGTCCGACCATGTATGTCGGTTCCAAGCCGCTGCCAATAGTTGAATAAGAAGCCGCGTTGCTTTTCAAACAAAAAAGCCCCGCGCCGACTATGAGCAGTATTGAGACTAAACCGGCCTGTCTCCCTGATTGTCTGGTTTTTTGACAAAGGGAGTCAAGTATATAATTCCCATAAATAATCCGCGCCGATACCGGCGCGGATGAGGGAGCAACGATGCGCTCCCTACCCTGCGGTGCTTTATAAAAGCCCGCGCTCCGCGAAACTCTCTACCGTCGCGCCGCCGATGACGAGGTGATCGAGTACCTTGACATCGATGAGCGCGAGCGCGTCGCGCAATCTTCTCGTGATCAGTTCGTCTGCCTGCGAGGGTTCCGCCACTCCGCTGGGATGATTGTGATAAAGAATCACAGCACAGCTGCTTTTATCCAGAACCGACTTCACCACTTCGCGCGGATGCACGGTCGCGCCATCGATCGTGCCGCGAAATAATTCCTCGCACGCTAGGACTCGATTTCGGTTGTCAAGATGAAGTAACCCGAAAATTTCGAATGGAAGCCCCGCGAGTTTGAGCGCCAAATACTCGCGCGTTGAACGCGGATTGGTGAGCGTTGGACCCGCCATCATACGCTCGGCAACGAACTCCAATGCGCCCTGGATGAGTTCATCCGCGGTGGCCACACGATAACCGCCGGCATCATCACGCACGCACAGCGTGCCCGGCTTGATGCGCGGCTCAGTGACGGATGTGTCGTTGTTTGAATTGAACAAAACGAATGGAAATACAGAGACTGCGTTCATGATGAACTCCTCAAGTGTCAGGCGGAATTGCCTGTGAGGTCTCCCCGTCACGTCGCAGTCGAGCGGTCATAGACTCGCCGCTGCGGCGACTCGGCGAGTAGAGGAACGCGTGAGCGTGAGCAACGGAGCGTCTTGAACGCGAGAACGACGTGTTAGGTTCAGAAGAAACAGGCAAGCCCCCACCTCTGCCCTTCACTGCGTGCAGCGCAGTTCTATTTCTTTTTTTTCTTCCTTGCGATCAGCGAACATCACACCAGAGTCTCCTGTCAGACGTTTTCAACACACAAAAAAAAGGCCGGGGGGCTAAGAAAAAAAAGCGTGTGTGTTATTTCTTGCGTTCGTTGTTCTGTCGATTGGGCTCGTCAGTTTTCTCAGACTCGCCGATGCCTAGAGTTCGCGACTTCACGAAGCAAATCGGCAGATGCTGACCGACTGAGCCAATCCGCTTAGAGTTCGAGCCTTATTGGGATGTGCCACTTCGCATCGCCCCACAGCGACCACAGACGGCAGATGACACTAGCTTTAGGAATGAAGTAGATTGCATCTAGGGCACGAGTCATGAGACGAAACGGCGTGCCGCAAATTAAATCGAGGCTAGCGGGTCATCAATCCTTGATCCTCCTCAACGAACGATAGCGCGTTGAGGGAGCTTATTCCCTAATCGGTTTACCGATGTTCTCGGTCACGCGTTGGCGTAGATCCTTGCCTGACTTAAAGTGCGGCACATACTTGCCGACCAGCGCCACGGTCTTCCCCGTCTTAGGGTTGCGTCCTTGCCGCGGTGGTCGAAAACGCACTGAGAAACTCCCAAAGCCGCGAATCTCGATCCGATGGCCATTCGCCAGCGCATCGCTCACGATGTCGAGTAGATGCTTCACTGCCGCCTCCACATCCTTGGCAGACAAGTGGGTTTGTTTGCTCGCGATCAGCTCGATGAGTTCGGATTTGTTCATGCCGTGTTCTGTCTATTTTGCGGGTGCGCGCGCGCACAGTGGATGAAGTTATGATTGAGATTGTCTTCTATCTTCAATCGAAGTACTTTGGTGTTTGTTCACACCCCCGACAAATCAATTACCCATGAAAGCAAAAACCAAAGCCAGCCGACCGTGGACTCCCGCAGAGAGTCAAAAACTTAGGCGGCTCGCGAAGGCCCAACAGCCGGCGCGAGTGATTGCTCGCGAATTGAAGCGCACGCTCAAAGCGGTGTACCAATATGGTTGGAAACATAAGGTACGATTTCTCGGAAAACCGAAGGCGAAACATAAGAAGTAACGATCACGAGTCAACATTATTTTTGTGTTGCTTGCAATCGAGCCAGCAACCACGCTTTCGCAAAACGAATATCGCGCCCGACCGTTGAAATCGACACGCCAAGGGTCGTGGCCGTCTCCGGGACAGTCATGCCGCCGAAGAAATGAAGTTCAATCGCGCGCGCCGCGCTTTCATGATGTTGTTTCAGCTTTGATAAGGCGTCATCTATTTCGATGAGGTTGGCATCGTCGTCGTCGGCCGCGTCGTTGGCGTCCGAAAGTGACTCCACGGCTTCGCCTCCGCCGCGCTTTAAGCGCAGACGTGCTTTCGCGTGATCGAGCTAGATGTGCCGCATCAAGGTCGCGGCAATGCCGTAAAAGTGGCAGCAGTTGGCCACCGACAACGAGGTTTCGCGACCCAGACGCAGAAACGCTTCATTGACGAGCGCCGTCGCTTGCAAGGTATGTTCGCGCCGTTCGTGGCGCATATCGCATGTGGCGAGCCGATGCAGTTCGCGATACACCAGCGGCGTGAGTTCGACGAGTGCATTGCGATCAGCGGCCTGCCATTGGGTGAGCAAACAGCGCAGTTTTTCTTCGCCAATGTCCTCATCTGTTGATTTGCGCCGAATTGAGAGCCCAATTTACTCGGGATTGCATCGACCGATGAACCACTCCCTTGTCATCGAGTACGCGATTTTGCCATGGTACGGATCCCCGAGCGCGGGGCATTGCGAAATGCAAACGGTGGGGTTAGGAGGGAACAAACGAAATATCCAGATAGTCGAGTCAGACTCTGCGATTTTGGTTACTCAGTGGTCACTCAGTGAGAATAGATTCAATCAGAAATGACGTAACTTATTGATTCATTGGTGCGCCCGGAGAGATTCGAACTCCCGACCTCCTGGTTCGTAGCCAGGCGCTCTATCCAACTGAGCTACGGGCGCAAAAAAATCTTATTCAACATCGGCTCAGTCGACGAGCCGTTAAGTATGTGCGACTCGTGTCGTCTTTATCTACTTCTTTTTCTTTGGGACAGATCCAAAGAAAAAGAATCAAAAAGAAAAATCTGGCGGAGAGAGAGGGATTCGAACCCTCGATAGGCTTTTGACCTATACGCCCTTAGCAGGGGCGCGCCTTCGACCACTCGGCCATCTCTCCACGTTCAATCAATCAATGTTGTCGCAAGTACACGTCCATGTAACCCGCCCAGCCGGCACCTCCTTGTCCCGTCGTTCGGACGGTGCGACGACACATTTACTGAAATTTGCTCCTGCAATTCCAGTATTTCCACCGTCCATGGCGGTCAGGTGTTCTCGCTAAATACAGCGAGGTCAGTTAGGCGTTCATCTCATCGGTCCTAGCCAAATTAACAATCGATCGGGCTATCACAAGCGGCAGCTCTTCGGTTTCACGTCGAGCACAGCCCGTTGGCAACACAATCCGAAACAGATTTTGGAAAACGTTGGCGCACCATGCGATTCTGCAATCGCGTCGCTCACTATCCTGCCAAGGGGGCGGCAAGGATACTGGCCATCGGCCAATCCGTAAAGCTTATGTTGGGCCCGAACAGTCGGCGTCCGCGCGTGGATAGGCCACGCGTGGACGCCAGATAGTTATTGCGAATTGATCCCGGTGACCGGACGTCGAGCGACGCCATCACCCGCTTGTTCTTCGCGTTTGATACGTTCGTAAATTTCTTCGCGATGGACGGCAACTTCTTTCGGCGCATTCACGCCGACGCGAACTTGATTGCCTTTAACCCCGAGAACGGTCACCGTTACCGAGTCACCAATCATGATCGTCTCACCGACGCGTCTTGTAAGTATCAGCATTGTCTGCTCCTTGCGCTCCAGTTCAAAATTAAGCGGCGGCAAATCTACGCGGCCACAATTAGTCTCGTAACTCCGCACGTCAATCGAGCGTAGGTGACGAGAAATAAGTTGGGGATTGGGTTTTCCCTGAATTTCCGGTAGCCGACGCGAACGTATCGCAAGTTCCATTTGGCTTCATTTGGGTGTAACCCGACCCGCGCTGTGTATGCTACACAAGTCGAGAGCATCGCGCGCAACCTTCTTCGCAAAATCCAATTCATCACGTTGGTTACATCGCCAACATTGTTTCGCGAGTCCACCGATGCTCGATGATCGTTCGCTTGCCTTAATCGTGATAAATCAATACTGACATGGATGTAAGTTATCGCCGGGACTAAACTTTTTGCCGTTTATCCTGTCAACTTTGATTGGATCCATGAGTGAACTGAAGCCAACGCTTCGTCAAGTTGCTCCGGATTTTGTCCACCTGCTTGCGCCATGTCCGCACGACCGCCACCGCGACCGCCGACCTGCTGAGCTACCATATTCACAAGGTCGCCCGCTTTGATGCGCGTAAGTTGATCGTTGGTCACGCCGGCAATCAGCACGATTTTGCGGTCATCGTTGACCGAAGCTAAAACAATGGCGGCTGATTTGAGCTTTGATTTGAGCTGATCGACCGCATCGCGTAACGCCGCAGCGTCGGTGCCGTCAATCCGCGCCGCCACCACTTTGATACCGTTCACATCAACCGCTTGCGCCGACAAATCTCCGCCCTGTCCGCTCGCCAATTTCGATTTGAGCTGCGCGACTTCTTTTTCCAGCTTGCGATTGCGATCTATTAATTGTTGGACCTTGTCTTCCACTTCTTCTGGGCTGCCCTTAACCATGGCGGCAACATTTCGCAGCGCTTCGCCCTGCTTCGCCACCCACTCGATCGCTCCCTGACCGGTTACCGCTTCGATGCGACGTACGCCAGCCGCGACGCCCCCTTCGCTGACGATTTTAAACAAACCGATATCGCCCGCCCGACTGACATGAGTACCACCGCACAATTCGGTTGAGAAATCGCCAATCTTTAGCACGCGCACTTCGTCATCGTATTTTTCGCCGAACAACGCCATCGCGCCCGAAGCGACTGCATCTGTATGCGCCATCAATTTTGTTTCGGCGGGCGCGTTCTCGCGCACTTGGTCGTTTACCAAGCGTTCGACTTCTTTTATTTCATCGGCCGATACAGCAGAGTAGTGGGAGAAATCGAAGCGCAGTCGATCGGGCGCAACCAACGAGCCCTTCTGCGTCACGTGCGCGCCGAGCAACCTGCGTAGCGCTGCGTGCAGTAAGTGCGTAGCGGAATGATTGAGACGAATTGCGGAGCGACGCTCATGATTGACGTGCGCCCGCAGCTTGTCGCCAATCTCGATTTCGCCACTCGTCATCTTGCCGATGTGCGCAAACGTCTGCCCAAGCTTTTGCGTGTCGCTCACTTCAAACTGCGCGCCTTGGCCAACCAAATGGCCCGCATCGCCGATTTGACCGCCGCTTTCCGCATAAAACGGCGTGCGGTCCAACACCACTTGTCCTTCTTCGCCGAGTCGCAACGATTGGACTGCTTGTTTGCCGCGAATCAAGGCGACAACGCTCGCCGCATCTTGTTCGTGATCGTACCCCGTGAATGAAGTTTTTCCTTCGACGGTGACGCCACCACGTAAATCGACGCCGAATTTGCTCGCGGCGCGTGCGCGTTCGCGTTGCGCTTCCATCGCGGCTTCGTAACCGGATTCGTCAATCGTAAGACCGCGTTCGCGCGCGATATCGGCCGTGAGATCGACCGGAAAACCGTAGGTGTCGTAAAGTTTGAAAACGGTCGCGCCGGGAATTTGCTTTCCCTTGAGTTGCGCAACGGCTTCGTCGAGCAGCGACATGCCTTGCGACAACGTTTCCGCAAATCGTTCCTCCTCTTGTTTGAGGACGCGTTCCACATGTGAACGCTGCGCCTTTAGCTCCGGATACGCCGCTCCCATTTCCTTTTCGAGTGCAGCAACCAATGTGTGAAAAAACGGCTGTGTCTGACCGATCTGATAACCGTGACGAATCGCGCGACGAATAATTCTTCGCAAGACATAGCCGCGCCCTTCATTCGATGGCAACACACCGTCCGCAATCAAGAACGAGCACGCACGAATATGATCGGCGATCACGCGCAATGAGCTTGAGTTCAAATCCTTCGAACCGGTCGCTTCGGCAGCGGCACGAATCAAGCTTTGAAACGCATCGATCTCATAATTCGAATGAACGCCTTGAACAATTGCCGTCGTGCGCTCCAGACCCATTCCGGTGTCTACCGAGGGTTTCGGCAGGGGCGTCAACTTTCCATCGGCGTCTCTATCGAACTGCATGAACACCAAATTCCAGAACTCCGTCCATCGATCGCCGTCTTCCTCGGGCGATCCAGGTGGCCCACCGGGAATGTTGGGACCATGGTCATAAAATATTTCAGTGCAAGGGCCGCACGGACCGGTATCGCCCATTTGCCAAAAATTATCGGATTGGAACTTTTGTCCGCCTGGCTTATCGCCAATGCGGACAATTCGATCTTTCGGCAAACCCATCTCTTTGTGCCAGATATCGAAGGCTTCGTCGTCTGTGTGATACACCGTGACCGTCAATCGCTTGGGATCGATCCCGAGCCATTCTTTGCCGGTTACAAACTCCCAGCCAAAGCGAATCGCATCGCGCTTAAAGTAATCGCCAAAACTAAAGTTTCCCAGCATCTCGAAGAAGGTGTGATGACGCGCGGTATAGCCGACGTTTTCCAAGTCGTTATGCTTGCCGCCGGCACGCACGCAGCGCTGCGAACTGGCCGCGCGCACGTACGGCCGCTTATCCTTGCCCAAAAACACATCCTTAAACTGCACCATTCCGGCATTGGTGAATAACAGGGTCGGGTCATTGCCCGGCACGAGCGAACTCGACGCAACAATTTGATGGCCTTGGCGGCGAAAGTATTCGAGGAACAGCGCGCGCAAGTCGCTGCTCGAGAGCTTTTTGGAACTGGTCATGGACGGCCGGAATTAATTGCTAACTGGCTTACAAGTCTGGATCAAATTCCGGCAGCTCATCGGCCTCATGCGAATGCGGCGTAAACGCGGCCCGAATTTGATCGGTGGAAAAACCGCGATATTGCAGGAACCGCATTTGCTTTGCACGTAGGACGTAGCTCTTTGGTACGTCGTTTCCAAATTTACGCCGCCGAACCTGGGCAGCGACCTCTGACCAGTCAATACTTTCATCGTCCAAACTCGCCTGTATCAACTCCGGCGCGAGGCCCAATGCTCGGAGCTCGTGACGAATTCGCACCGGCCCATGTCCGCGACCGGCGTGACTGCGAACGAACGCTTCAGCAAAGCGTTCGTCGGACACCAAACCCGACTCACGTAGATCGTCAATGACCTGCGCGCTAGTTATTGAGTGGTAACCCTTGCGCGACAGCTTGGCTTCAAGCTCCTTTGCACCATGCTCTCGATACGATTGCAGCGCCAGCGCGACCGACCGAATGCGCGATTCGTCGGAGGAATGATCGAGCGGATCGCGTTGCCACACTGCGCGAGGAGTCATTTTATTCCCAACCGGCACAATAACCGAAAAAAGTCATCCCTCACCCTTTTTGGCCCAGTACTCTCGAACTTGCTCAAAGCGAGAAACACGTTCTCCAATCTTAATAATCTCTCGAGGATAGAATTCCAACATCGAATCGCAGAATTCGAGCATCCAGCGCTTGCGCGAGTACCTGGGATTTACCGTCACTCTATTGGAGTTGGCGATCTGAATCTGCCCCCAACCAAGCGCCCCAATTGTCAAGCAATCCCAGCCGAGAAACTCGATAGGGACAAACTTCACGTCGGCAACTCGCGCCTTCATTCCTTCGACATCGTAACTAATAAGCAGGAGCACAAAAAAATTCGCATCATCCTCGTAGAAGCGCGCCAACCGTTCCACTGAAGTGAGATTCGGCATGTTGAACTTGGTATCCAAACGATGCGTCTTTACATCGACAATGTTGTACAAACCGTCTCTGTCCTTAAACGCAAGGTCCGCCATTGCGCGCCGCGCGAAGTTCGATGAGTACTCGCCGCAATGCTCGCCGAGAATTTTCTCGAAAGACTCGGCGACAACATTCTCGATGGCGTCGCCCACAGCTCGCGGACTCTGAGCTGTATTCTTGGACAAGAAATCGGGACTATCGTTGATAAGGTTGCGAACTCGATCCTGAACTGCGAGATACGCGTCCGAATCAAAAAGTCTGCTCTTCAAAACTAAATCTCAAACAATGCGCGCTGGTCGCTCGCGCTGGTTTTTCCTGACCCTCTCGGAATTGCCTGCTGTAAAGCCAACGTGTTCCGTTCCCAGAAATGTCCTCCAGAGTATCCTTGAATTGAACCGTCAACTTCCACGAGTTCCAACCGCTTCTCGGCTAGCAGGCAGTACCTCTCCTCCATTTCGATTCCAATGAACTGACGCCCCAATTTCTTTGCAACAACCGATGTAGTACCCGAACCTAAAAACGGATCAAGCACTACATCGCCTGGCTTGGAGCTAGCTAGCAACAGCTTAGCAAGTAGTTTTTCCGGCTTCTGCGTGGGATGTTCGGTGTTCTCCGGCATCGACCAAAAAGGAATCGAAATATCCGTCCACAAATTCGACGGATGAGTCAATCTGAAGCCACCGTCAGAACTTTCAATCCAGTCCTTTGGCCTTCCCGACGCATCCCGATAGGGGGCAATGACTCTACGTTTTTGTTTGACAGCTTCGACATCGAAGAAATATGCGTCGCTTACCGTACAAAACCAAATGTCTTCAGAGCAATTTTTCCAATTACGCTTCGCGCCGCGACCCTTCTCTCTCTCCCACGTAATCCGGTTTTGAACATTAAAGTAGCGTTCTAATACGCGTTGCACTGCGCCCGACGAGCGCCAATCGCTGCAAACATAAAGCGAAGCAGAGGGTTTAAGCAAAGGTACAACCAGCGACAACCAGGAATCCAGCCAGGCTTCGTACTCGACCGCAGACTGTCGTCTGAATACGGAACCATTGAATACCTTGGTTAAATTATAGGGTGGGTCAACGATCAGCAAGTCAATAGATGCGGTTGGGAGAAGACGCAACACTTCCAGCGCATCGCCATGAATCGTGCAATCAGCACTCTCTTCCACCCCTAGCTGCCGATTCACAACTCGCAGTCGGGAACGCAAGCGAACAGTATCTTGCTCCGATAGGAGTAGTGTCCTATTGCGCGGTGCCCGCAATTCCGACTCTTTCATACCCGATCTTCTCCCAATTCGCCTTGTCCGACTTAGAACCTACCGTCTAGCATCAACTACCTCCAGCCTACGCCTCCGCAGCCTCGCTCTTCATAGCTTCGCCGCTGCGCTTCACCGGCACGATGAGTTTTTCGCGTAACTTCGCTTCGATGTCGCGGGCCTTGTCGGGGTTCTGTTCGAGAAAATTGCGGGCGTTTTCTTTACCCTGTCCGATTCGTTCGCCGTTGTAGCTATACCAAGAACCGGACTTTTCGATGAAATTATGCGTGACGCCCATATCGATGATCTCGCCGTTACGCGAAATGCCTTGGCCATACATGATCTCGAACTCGGCTTCGCGGAACGGCGGCGCCACTTTATTCTTAACCACTTTCACGCGTGTTTGATTGCCGATGACTTCATCGCCATTCTTCAGCGCGCCGATACGGCGGATGTCCAAGCGTACCGATGCATAGAACTTCAGCGCGTTACCGCCCGTGGTGGTTTCGGGATTGCCGAACATCACGCCGATCTTCATACGAATTTGGTTGATGAAAATCACCATGCAGTTGGAGCGCTTGATGTTGCCGGTGAGCTTACGTAGCGCCTGTGACATGAGACGCGCTTGCAATCCCATATGCGAATCGCCCATTTCGCCTTCGATTTCAGCCTTGGGCGTCAACGCAGCTACCGAGTCCACCACCACCACATCGACCGCGCCTGAGCGCACTAGCATGTCGGTAATTTCCAGCGCTTGTTCGCCCGTGTCAGGCTGAGAAACCAGGAGATCTTTAATGTTGACGCCTAACTTTTCCGCATAGCTCGGATCGAGTGCGTGCTCCGCATCAACGAATGCCGCTGTGCCGCCCATGCGTTGCGCTTCCGCAATCACTTGTAGTGTGAGCGTGGTCTTGCCCGATGATTCCGGGCCGTAGATTTCAATGACGCGACCGCGCGGTAATCCGCCGACGCCCAGTGCGATATCCAATCCCAACGAACCTGTCGAGATGGACTCGATATCGTAAGAGGCCGGAGCGTCGCCCAGGCGCATCACAGAGCCTTTGCCAAATTGTTTTTCGATCTGACTGAGTGCGGCGACCAGCGCCTTTTTGCGATTCTCTTCCATCGTAGTACCCCAAATTGGTGTTGACGGCTGACGCGCCCTAACCTTCATTGCGCGCCAGAATTACTTTCCGACCAGTGTTATTCCTGACCAGCATGACTTTCTGAACATTGCGACGAGTATTCCTTATTGGGTCGCAGCTCGGTTCCGTGGATACCTGTGTAAATATACAGAAAGTCGGCTGGTAGGTGCGAATATTTTTAAGTAGGTGGCTTTGTCGGCAAAACGCGATAGACCGACCCCTGCGACGAGATTGTCGATTCGACCAACTCGATGCGATCAACTTGCCAACGCAACTCGCTGACGGCCTTTGTTGTGGTAGCGCGTCGAACATCGCGCGCCAAAGTGAGATGCGGGCAAAATGGTCGTCGCTCAATCTCTAATCCCTGCGCTTGTAAAGCAGTCTTCAAGGTAACTACGAGCTCGTTGAGCGCGACCGCGTTCTTAATTGGCTCCAAACACAGCAATTCCTGATGCCGCCACCAAGTCACGTTCCCTAGCGTCATATCGAAGGAATCGACGCGCAAAGAACAGCCGCTGCGACGGTTCATTCATAGCTGCAATATGCGCAATAAGGCGTGCGCGACAGTCTGGCGGCGGACTTGTTCGCGGTTGCCTGTGAAGACTTGTTTATCGACAACTGTTTCGCGCGCGCCCGCATGACGGCAAGTCCAAGCAAACCAAACGGTGCCGACCGGCTTATCTGGCGTCGCCCCATCGGGCCCAGCGATACCGCTGACGGCGACGGCAACGTCGCCCCCGAGTTCCTCCAGTGCACCTTCGGCCATGGCGCGAACGGCCGCTTCGCTCACCGCCCCTTCGCGTGCGAGAAGGCCGCGATTAACGCCCAGCAGTTTCGCCTTCAGCGCATTGGTGTAAACAACCGCGCTGCCCGCAAACCACCCGGAGCTGCCAGGTATATCGGTCATCACTTTGCCAATCCAACCGCCGGTGCAAGACTCGGCCGCGACCAGTACGCGCCGCGTGGCGAGCAGGTGCTGGCCCACGCGCGTCGCGAGTTGCGAGAGTTCGGCATCAGAAGTCATAGGCTGTAGACTGTAGGCTGAAGGCTGTAGGTAGAACAAGAAAAGAAATCGCTGCGCGCTCTTCCTCTGACTACAGCCTACTGCCTACAGCCTCCTCATGACCGATCTCTCCGCCCACACGCCCGTCATGCAGCAGTACCTGCGCATCAAAGCGCAGTATCCGGACACGTTGCTGTTCTATCGCATGGGCGATTTCTACGAGCTGTTCTTCGACGACGCCAAGCGCGCTTCACGGCTCGTCGACATCACGCTCACCGCGCGCGGCCAGTCCGGGGGCGCGCCGATTCCAATGGCCGGTGTACCGGTTCATACGCTCGACAATTACCTTGCGCGCTTGGTTCGAAAGGGCGAATCAGTGGCGATCTGCGAGCAAATGGGCGATCCGGCGCAATCCAAGGGACCGGTGGATCGCCAAGTGGTCCGCGTGGTCACGCCCGGCACCGTCACAGACGATGCGTTGCTCGACGAACGTCGCGATACCTTGCTCGCCGCACTATGTATGGAACCAGAAGGATTCGGCCTTGCGTGGCTCGAACTATCCAGCGGTCGATTCAGTGTAATTGAATCGCAAGGCATAGAAGAGCTCACCGCAGAACTGGAACGACTCAAGCCCGCCGAATTGTTGGTGAGCGAGCAAGCGACCCATTCTCTGCCGCATATCAACACGCGCTTGCGTGAACGGCCGGTATGGCATTTTGATTTGGATACATCGACGCGAGCGCTCTGCGAACAATTTGGCACGCGCGATCTCGCCGGATTTGGCGCGCAAGATCGACCGTTTGGGATTCGCGCCGCGGGATGTCTCTTGCAGTATGTGCGCGATACGCAAAAGGCAGCGGTTCCACATCTGAAGAGTCTGCGCGTAGAGGATCGCGCCGAAGTGGTACTTCTCGACGCCGCCACGCGACGCAACTTGGAACTCGACATGAGCTTGGCGGATCGACCCGAATGCACGCTCGCCGGGGTGCTCGATCATACCGCTACCGCAATGGGTGGACGTGAGTTGCGTCGCTGGATGCATCGACCCTTGCGCGACAACGCTCCTCTGCAAAATCGACTACATGCGATTGAAACGCTGATCGACAGCGCGCGTTATCGCGAGCTGCATGATGTGTTACGCGCTGTGGGCGATATCGAACGCGGACTTGCGCGCGTGGCACTCAAATCCGCGCGCCCGCGCGATCTAGCACAGTTACGCGCTGCACTGGCCGCGTTGACAGAAATACAAGCCTTGCTTGCCGATCAAGATTCGCCGCTCTTACAAGAGTTAGCACGACAAGCCGGAACGCACCCTGATAGTCACGATCTATTGCAACGCGCGCTGATCGATTCGCCACCCGCGATTCTGCGCGATGGCGGCGTGATCGCCGAGAGATACGATGCCGAACTCGATGAACTGCGCCGCATCAGTACGGATAGCGATCAATACTTGGTGGACTTGGAAACTCGCGAACGCGAACGTTCGGGTATCGCAAGTCTGCGCCTGGGTTTTAATCGCGTGCAGGGCTACTACATCGAAGTCAGTCGCAGCCAGTCTGAGCAAGTGCCGGCGGACTATCATCGACGGCAAACCGTGAAGAATGCCGAACGCTACATCACGCCGGAGCTCAAACAGTTCGAAGAAAGAGTATTGGGCGCTCGCGAAAAATCGTTGGCGCGCGAGAAAGAACTCTACGATCGGTTATTGGACAAGCTCATCGAACGTTTATTGCCGCTGCAAGCTACCGCTGCCGCGCTTGCCTCTCTCGATGTGCTTGCCAACCTTGGCGAGCGCGCGATTGCACTCAAGTACTGCAAACCGGAATTGGTCGACGAAGCACTGCTTGAGATCAACGAAGGCCGTCATCCGGTTGTCGAACAATTCATCGACGGACATTTTGTGCCGAACGATTTGGCGCTCGACGATCGCCGCCGCATGCTGATCATTACCGGCCCGAACATGGGCGGTAAATCCACGTTCATGCGACAGACCGCATTGCTTGTGGTGCTCGCCCGCATGGGCAGTTACGTCCCCGCGAGCAGCGCACGCATCGGACCGGTGGATCGCATCTTCACTCGCATCGGTGCGTCGGACGATCTGGCTGGAGGCCGTTCGACATTCATGTTGGAGATGACCGAAGCCGCGAATATCTTGAATAATGCCACCGATCATAGCCTGGTGTTGATGGACGAGATCGGGCGCGGTACGAGCACCTACGACGGCCTCTCGCTCGCTTGGGCTTGCGCCGTTCACATCGGCGAACACGTTCGTGCGTTCACGTTATTCGCCACACACTATTTCGAGTTGACCTCACTCCCGCAAGACATCGATGGGTGCGTCAACGTTCACTTGGATGCCACCGAACATGGCGAACAACTGATCTTTCTACATCGCGTAAAAGAAGGCCCGGCGAATCAAAGTTACGGCTTACAAGTTGCGGCGCTCGCCGGCGTACCGCCGAAGGTCATCACGTCAGCGCGAAAATATCTACGTGAGCTTGAGAAACGCTCGGTAGCTACTCACCCGCCACAAGTGCAGCAGGAGTTATTGTTGATGCCGCCGACGGAACCTGAAGTGTTAGCTGCAATCGATGCGCTGAAAAATCTCGATCCAGATACGATGAGCCCCAAAGAAGCGCTTGCAGCCATCTATAAACTGAAGCAATTGTTGTGATCAGGGGCGCTGACCGTTGCGCCTGACGCTGGAGTAAACTGCCGCCATGCTGCATCGGCATTTGACTCATGACGAACTCACCCCTGCCGCGCTTGATGACATCATCGAGCGCGGGCTACTTGCCGATGGGGTGCGTCTAGCTGCGATTGTTCGCGCCGATCCTCTTGGCGCGGTTGCTAACGCCGTTCGCGGCATTTATGAACACCGTCGCGACGATGATCTTGCGCCACGACAAGCTCTCGCGTTCTGGCGTAACTACTTCTACTTTGTCAGGTTGGGATCAAGCGATGCGGGGCAAGGCGCAACGGCCTGAAAAAGCGCAGCGTACACGGCAGTACGTGAGTATTTTTCAG
>JAYTQU010000038.1:0-3580 GCA_043746555.1 Pseudomonadota bacterium
CTGAAAAATACTCACGTACTGCCGTGTACGCTGCGCTTTTTCAGGCCGTTGCGCCTTGCCCCGCATCGCTTGATCCCAACCTGACAAAGTAGAACTAATGGTCTGCATCTTTTGGCGTTTCACAGCTGAAGCATCGAGATTTGCAAGCAGCTACAGGACAGCCTATCCGGTTCGATCGCGAAGTCCATGGTACTTTCGTACAGTGGACGACTGACAGAATCCGGCAAACAATCGGGTGGTTGAAAACGTACTCCGGCTGTCGGCCAAACCAATACAAGGAATGTATATGCGTCTCACGGACGATCGCTACACAGAACAACGCTTTCGATTGGAAGTCGCGCTTAGAATGATCCGCCATGAAGCGCGCACTTCGACGATTCGCGAATGCACAGGCATCTCCGAGGATCGCATTCGAAAATTACACCACTCCTACTTTGGCGACAGCGGCGCAACCCCAACGCATCGCAGACGCGGCAAGTCGCCGCAGCAAATGCACTGCCTCACACATAATCTTCAAGTTCGAACGGACGCGGCGCTGCTGTCGGGACTTCTGGTCGCCACCGGCGTACTCGATGCAATTCGGCGATCGCCGCGCGCAAAAATCGACACGGAAAGCGCTGCTCAAGTTTGCGATGCCTACGAGTTATTCGAACAACTTCGTCCGTCCGTGCACACGAAAGAGTTTTCGTTTGAACATGCGTGGTTTCTCCTGCGCCTATTGGTCTCCGAATCGGACCTCGAACTGACTCAATGCCCACGATGCGCCGGTATCATGCTCCACGACCGTTTGGCCCTCAGGCGTTCGATGTGCC
The DNA here is from genome assembly GCA_043746555.1 of Pseudomonadota bacterium. Taxonomy (GTDB): domain Bacteria; phylum Pseudomonadota; class Gammaproteobacteria; order Steroidobacterales; family Steroidobacteraceae; genus CAZQYC01. The sequence goes on from JAYTQU010000038.1 coordinate 813, forward strand.
CCCTCTGCGAAATAAAGCGGTTGGCCGATCCGAAAAAACGACCGCGGCAGCGCAGACGTCGAAACCGGGACAACGCGACACAACCGTATGGATACGAGTCGACAAACGCTGGGAATTTCAGCGATCTCTCCGTACCCCTCGAACAATCCTGAGGGGCGTCAGCCGATACGCAGCCGCCAGAGTGTTGCCGGATGACGACGGCACAGGCGCGGTTTGCGGGGGCATGGACCGCGCGCGCTTCAACATAGTTTTGCGCTACTAGCCTCGCGGCGGGAATAGCGCAATTCAAAAACATCGTGGCTCAGAAATAAAAACGCATCGATGAACTAACGTTCACCGATGCGGAAGTTTCCAGCAACAAACCAAAGTCGAAGAACCGCAAGGGCCTGACCCGTTCAGCATGTATCTTCGAATCCGCGATCCCTCGCCAGACTCTAAAACACAGGGCATCCTGCCTTCTCTTGCGTCCTTCTCGTCACTCTCGACTCGTCCTTAACTCTCCAAGTGATCGTGGGATAGAGGCTACGCCTTAGGTCTTTTGTACGCCATTGTACTGAAGGGCATGTGCGAATTTGAGAGTGGCAGGACCAAAACATCGCTTTCGTCAGCCGTACTCAACACACAGACTTGACGCCGACGGCGATGGATGTGGCCATATAGGTTAGTGATTATATTTAGAACGATGCGCCGCGAGAGCGGTGACCTTGCCGTGATCGTTTTCGATTAAGAAGCGTTTACGCGCCCAGACCAAGTCCTGCACTTCTTCGTGTGGACGATATTCTATCACCGCTTGCATGAGCAATTCGCGCGCCCGATTGCAGTCGAATCGGTCGATGGTTTGAACGAGATCCTCCAATAACTCGGCCACTCCCGCCCAAGGCAAATGATGCTCCGTCGCACGCATGATCATGGGATGCTCGGTGCCCGATACGTTCGTCCCGATCAGCAATTCTTCGAACAATTTTTCGGCGGGACGCAATCCCGTGTAGACGATTTCTATGTCGCCATCGGGATTCTGCTCGTCGCGCAAGCTACAACCCATCAAGCCAATCATGCGCCGCGCAAGATCTTCAATTCGAACCGGTTTACCCATATCGAGCACGAACACGTCCCCACCGCGCGCCATCGACCCTGCTTGCAGCACCAATTGCGCCGCCTCGGGGATCGTCATGAAGTATCGAATGACGTCTTTATGTGTAACGGTGACGGGCCCACCACCACGAATCTGTTCTCGAAAAAGCGGCACGACCGAGCCCGACGACTCCAAAACATTGCCGAAGCGAACCATGCAAAGCTTAGTTGTCGTCCCGCGCGCATGAAGTCCTTGCAAAACGATTTCCGCAAATCGCTTGGTCGCGCCCATCACATTGGTCGGGTTAACGGCTTTGTCGGTGGAGATCAGCACAAAAGTCTCGACGCCACATTCAACTGCTGCTTCCGCCGCATACCACGTACTAAAAACGTTGTTGTGAATGCCCTCGACGATATTCTGCTCGACAATCGGCACGTGCTTATACGCAGCGGCGTGATAGACCGTCTGAACGCCATAGGTTTGCATCACTTCACGCACTCGCAGTTTGTGATGCGCGTTGCCGAGCAAGGCCACGAGTTCGACCGATTCTTCCAGGCGACTAGCGAGCAGTCGTAATTCGCGCTCGATGTTGTAAAGCGCCACTTCCGAAATTTCAAACAGCAACAAACGCGCGGGGCCTAATCGCAATATCTGCCGACATAGTTCAGAACCGATCGAGCCACCCGCACCGGACACCATCACGACTTTGTTGCGGATACTTGCATCGAGCAGTGCTCCGTTGGGAGGTATCGGATCGCGCCCCAACAAATCATTCGCGTCGACATCGCGTAGATCGGTCACGGTGGCGTTACCGGAAACAACATCGTCGTAATCGGGCACCGTCTGAACCAGCACGCCCAGCGGCTCGAGCCGCTTCAATATCTCTTGGCGGCGTCGACGTGACTGGGACGGCAACGCCAACAAGATCACCGACACGCCTTCATCATCGATCAATTCGGACAACTGCGTTGGTTTGAAGACTTCGATACCATTGACAATACTGTGCTGGAGCGACTCATTGTCGTCAACGAACGCAACGGGCTGATAACGACCGCTCCGATGCAGAGCCGAAGCCAATTGGACGCCGGCCGATCCCGCGCCATAAATCGCCACTCGCTGCGTACCGCCGGACGACCGATAGTTCATCATCCCTCGGACGACAAATCGGCTTCCGCCCACGTAAATTAGCGCGAGCGCCCAATAAATCACGAACACCGCTTTGGGAACAGGCGCGCGCGTCACCATCAAATTGGTCGCCAACAGCAGTAACACGGACGCTGTCACACCGATTGTGACTGCAAAAAGTGCGCGACCGCCCAAGTACCGAATGACCGCGCGATACAATCCCAAACGCGCAAAAACAGGAATTGAAGCTGCTACGGCCGCACCGTAAAGCCAAATACCCGCCTCAACGCCACGATTGAGCGACCCGAGACGTAACGCGATCGCACACCATAGAGCAAAGGGTATAAAGACAGCATCGGTTGTCAACATGACCAGCCGCTTTTGAGTTCGCGGCAGGTTTGCCAAAACCAGAGCAATGCGTTCAACCCACTTCGGCATCGTATCCTTCACGATTTCTCCATTTTCTCAAGCCATTAGTTCTACTTTGTCAGGTTGCGCTGAAGCGCGCGGTGCGGCGTTGCAACGGCCTGAAAAATACTCACGTACTGCCGTGTACGCTGCGCTTTTTCAG
>JAYTQU010000039.1:0-10105 GCA_043746555.1 Pseudomonadota bacterium
CTGAAAAATACTCACGTACTGCCGTGTACGCTGCGCTTTTTCAGGCCATTGCGCCTTGCCCCGCATCGCTTGATCCCAACCTGACAAAGTAGAACTAACCGGGCGTGACTAAACGGCTCCTTATAGATCATGACGCCGATCAAAAACTGCAACGTCGGGCCGATGTATTGGAGGCTACCCACGAGCGATAACGGCTGCCGCGGCGACGCCGGATTTGAATTGACTATTTGCTTGGCTCATTGCCAAAGCGTAACTCAAACGCCAAACCGGCATTGAGATTCGAGCGCCGGTGTTCGTATAAAAAGTCACGCGGCCAATCGATGCCGCCGCGCAGTTCCAACAACAACCAATCGCGCCACACGCGTTGGCGTAAGACGATTGATCCGCCATAGTCGGCCAACGGGACTTCATGATCGAGACTGCCGTTGGCGGCCAGCTCGTAAGCAAGCGCGTGCTCGCCACTCAGAAATTGAAACAGCGTGAAATTGGAGAACCATCGCAATCCCTCGCTCGCTTCCGAAAACGTTCCGGAAGTAGTAAATCTCAACAGATGCTTATCGCCGACGATATGATCCCAATCGAGGGTCGAGGTCACGCCGAATCCTTCTTGGTTTTCCCAAAACGCTGTTTCGCGCAAATGCAACAAGTTGCGTTCGCCGACCGGACGAGCAAAGCGATAACTCCCTTTCACGTAAGGATCGAGCGGAAAACTCAAATGCACGCCCGTGCCGACATCGAACGAGCCGCGTTTTTTCAACGGCTCGTTGTAGCCGATGCCCGCCAAGTTGGTCTCGCGAATGTCACGGTCGAAAACCTTGGGTAGTCCGTATACGTCCGGTTGCGATTCGCTGACGTAGTCTTCGCGATCGACGCGCCCCACGAAAGCATGCAAGCGTTGATTCGCTTGTGGCAAATACATTCGCACGTGATATCTCAATGTCTTTTCGAATGACTTCCGCTGACTCCAAAGCGCGCCGGTGGTAAGACTGCCGTGGGTCGCTCGATAATCTTCGTCATAGCGCGTGTTACCGAACAGCCCATCGAACCACGACGCCGACGAACATGTCAGTTTGTATAGCCGCGAGCGCAGCCGATCGATCATTGCGTGTTGCTGATTGTCGTCGTTACAAAGGATTTTCCCGGCCGGTACTGCTTCCATCGAATCGGACGCAGGCGCAATTCTTGGCACGTCGGTTGTGGCCGAAATTTCCTTCGCAGGCTGGTCGCGCTCGGTGTCCGTCGACGATTGCGCAACAACGGGACAGGCCCAAATCGTTACCATCGTCAAGAACCACAAACGTATGCCGTGAGTGAGCAACCGATACCGCATGGCTCGTCCAAATTCCTGCCGGAGGTGAAAAAGATCCTGGCGATTTCGCCACGATATCCGAGTGCTCGTGCGTTGGCAAAAACTCGTGAAGGAAATGAGACGTGGTGATTGCATCGACAATAGTCCGATCATGGCCGAGGCGTATCGCGTGACGGCGTCTAACGGACCTAATCGGATAACGTTACCGCCAATCGCGTGCGCAGAGAAACGGTTCGGTAGCGCAGGTTGAGCAATGCGGCCGCAACGGTCAATCCGAGAATCAAACCGAGCCACACGTATACCGGTCCACGCGCTTGGTGCACGCCGAAAATATAGGCGATGGGAAAGCCGACGCACCAATAGGCAAACAATGTAATCGCCAAGGGAATGGCGGTGTCCTTGAAGCCGCGCAATGCGCCGGCCGCGCCGACTTGCAAGCCATCGCTCAATTGAAAGATGGCTGCCATCAATAACAATGTGCCGGCCAATTCACGCACATCGCTGTCGCCGGTGTACATCGCGGCGATTTGTTCGTTAAAGATCACGATAAACAATGCCGAAACCGACATGACGGCGCCGCACATCGCAATGCCGGTCCAACCCGCGCTTCGAGCGTGGATCGTTGCACCGCGACCCAGTGTGTGTCCGACGTGAATCGTGGTGGCGGAGTTCATGGCCAGCGGAATCATGAACATCAGCGCGGCGTAGTTGAGCGCGATTTGATGTGCTCCCATTACCGTGGCACCCATCGATCCCATCAAAAGCGCCGCGACGACAAACAATCCGCCTTCGCTCAATACGCTGCCGCCAATTGGAAAGCCGACGCCGACGAGCTGCCGCAAGATCGACGCATCCGGGCAATCGATGCGATCGAAAAATCGATAGGCGCGGAAACGCCGATGTCCGCGCATATACACTAACATCGCGAGCAGCATGAGCCACATCGAAATTGCCGAGGCGACGGCACAACCCACCGCGCCCAATTGCGGCATACCAAAGTGGCCGTACATGAATACCCAATTGCCGAACACGTTCGCGCCTAATCCAAAAAATGCGATGTACATGATCGGTCGAGTAATACCTAATCCTTCGCTCGTGAAGCGCAGCGCAAGAAAAGCGAACAATGCCGGCATGCCCCAACTAATTGCCTGGCAGTAGCCAACCGCCGTCGGAAAGATATCGGGCGTGATGCCGAAGGCGTGCAACGCACGATCGGCTTGACAAAGCGCCGTAACCGACACAACAGACAAACCGATAACGAGCCATAGCGATTGCCGTAGGAAGCGCGTGACGCTCGTGTCGTCCTGCGCGCCGTACGCATGGGCAACGCAGGGCGCGAGCGCCATCAATGCGCCGAGTCCGAAAAAGAAACATAGATTGTAGTAACTGACGCCGATGGCGAGTCCCGCAAGTTCGCGCGCACCGAGTTGTCCGGCCATGACGGTATCGGCGAATGACATGCCCGCGTTGGCCAAGTTATTGGCGATCAGCGGCGCGCCCAAAAGCAAAATTGTTCGGGCGTCCGATCTGATTTGGACGGACGTGAAAGGCAACATCGGGGCGCATTGTCAGCAAGTCGTGAGGCGAAACACCGCGTCACGTTAAGCGCGATACTACAACACGTCGCTCAAAAATTTATGCAGTTCGTGAGCGAAGGCGTTGGGATTATCGCTGTGGACGTTATGCGTGGCGGGATCGATGGTGACTAGTCGACCACGCTGCAGCGTGTTGACCGCACGTTCGGCAATATCGCCCGCCAGCACATTGCTTTGCGCGCCGCGCATCAAGAGCGTAGGAGCCGTAATCTTCGGCAGGTCATCCCATAAATCCGCGAGCGGTGTATTGCGATGCACGGCACCGGGACGATGATCTTGTTTCCACGTCCATCGTCCGTCGGAAAGTTGTTTCAGACTGTGCAGCAAACTGTAGCGCAACTGCGCAATGGGTCGATGTGGCATGAACTTGTGCGAGCGATCGAGAAAATCGGCGAATTGACTTAAGGTTTCGGTTTCGATCTTGAAACCCTCCATGCTGAGCACACCGCTATTCATCGTTGTCGGCGCGATGTCGACGATGCACAGCGCAGTTAGTTTGTCGGGAAACGAAGCAGCGTATTTCATCGCCGTGATGCCGCCCATCGACATGCCGACCAAAATGAACTTATCCCACGCCAAATGCTCGACCAGTTGACGAGTGTCTTCCAGCATCAAGTCGAAAGTATCGTCGTTAAATTGCGCGTCGCTGGTCCACTCGCTATCGCCGTGACCGCGTTGATCGACAGCGACGAGATGATAGTGATCGCGCAACAACAATGCCGCCATATCCCAAGTGTGCGCCTGCAAACGAACGCCATGAAGTAATAACAGCGGTGGTAGGTGGGCGTTCCCCCAATCGAGGTAGTGCAGTTTTAAGTTGTTAACGACCGCGTAGTGATCCGTCGGCAACACAAACTCGCGCGGCGTTACGCCTGCTGCCTCGGCCGCTTCGCGCTGCAATTGCAACATGGTCGCCGTCATGCGCGTCGCGCTTTACCCGCCAGTAGATTTCCATTGCCAACCAGCCACAAGAAAATGGCCATCACGGAAAATGGGATGAGCGAAAGGAGATCGGCGTAAGGGCCTTCGAAGAAGGGATTGTTGGCTTTCGACCAGTTGGTTATCGAGGCATCGACCTGATCCAGCGCGCCCGTCATAAAGGCAATAATGATTCCGGCGATCGCGCCGCCGGCGATATAACCGGACGCCAGCAAAACGCCGGAACCGCGATCCGCCGCTGCTTGAAATCGCTCTTCGCTTAGATTTTTCGACTTAAGTTTTTTACGCAACGAACGATCCACGATCCAGCGAATTAAACCGCCAATGAAAATCGGCGACGACGACGACAACGGTAAATAGACGCCAACCGCGAAAGGTAACGCCGGAATGGAAGCCATTTCCAAGCAAACGGCAATCATGACGCCGAGCAAAATCAATCCCCAAGGCAATTGACGATCCAACACGCCCTTGATGATGTACGACATTAACACTGCTTTAGGCGCAGGGTACTTGCGAACTTCCGTGCCGTCAGGACGCTTGCTGTATACGCCGTTGATGCCGGGATCGACCAAATACACGGCTTGCCCGGCATCGTTGACTAAATACTTTCCGGCGGGACCGTGCACCGTGTCGGTCTTCTGCCAAACGTGATATTGATGTTGATCGTCGCGAGACTGCGGGCCTTTTATGGAGGCCAATTTAGACGGCAGTTTTGCAACATCCACTGAAAGACCGGCGGGCGACACTTGCGCAATCGGAACGTAAACCGTGCTCGCGTCGTTTAAGAACAATAAGACCCATCCCAAGATCAAGGCGGAAAACAAACTACCCGCCATGATTGCAATCTGTTGCGAACGAGGCGTAGCACCGATTAGGAAACCAGTCTTGAGATCTTGCGAGGTGGTACCGCCGTTCGACGCGGCGATACAAACGATGCCGCCTACCGACAACGCTGTGACATACCACTCGGCTCCAGTCCATCCCAGTACAAGAAAGATCAAACAAGTGAGCAACAGCGTGGCGACGGTCATTCCGGAAATTGGATTTGAGGAGGATCCCACTTCGCCAGTCAATCGGGATGAAACGGCGACAAACACAAATCCAAAAAGCACGATCATGATTGCGCCAAGAAAGTTCATGTGCAGCGGTCGTGCGAGCATGATCGCAATAACAATGACGGCAATCCCGATGAACACCGTTTTCATTGGCAGATCGGCATCGGTGCGTTGGAGGATGCCTCTGCTACCTGAAAAACTGACATCGCCAAAACTGGCTTTGATGCCGTGCCAAATCAAAGGTAGCGAACGGGCAAGCGAGATGATTCCGCCGGCGGCAACCGCGCCCGCACCAATGTACAACACATACGCTCCGCGAATCTGATCGGGCGTCATCGTGGCGATAGGAATTGTACCGGGCGAAATTGGATTGGTCGCGCCCGAACCGAAAAATTTAATCATCGGTATCAAAATAAGATACGCGAGCACACCGCCCGCGCACATGATCGCGGCAATGCGCGGGCCTATGATGTAGCCGACGCCAAGCAGTTCCGGCGAAATTTCCGCGGAAATCGAGCCTGATTCGAACGGCGCAGCGAAAACTTTTTCGGGTGTGTCGCGCCATCCCTTTAACGCCACCATCAATGCTTTGTATGCGAAACCGAATCCCAGGCCCGTGAAAATTGTAGTGCCGCTCACGCCGTGCGATACGCCTTCGGCCTCGATCGCTTTGGCTTCTGCGGACGCTGCGGCTCGCGACTCGTCCGAAGCCCCTGCTTTGAGCACTTCAGCGCACGCCGTACCTTCAGGATATTTAAGCACGGCATGCTGTTGCACGATAAGCGCACGACGCAGCGGGATCATCATTAGGATGCCGATGAGTCCGCCAAGTATGGCAACCATGGTGACGCGAATGATTTCCAGATCAAATCCCAAAATCATGATTGCGGGCATCGTCGCGCCTAGACCGAACGCGATCGATTCGCCTGCGGAACCGGCCGTTTGGGAAATGTTGTTTTCTAAGATGGTGGTGTTGCGAACACCGGACTTGCTGATCAATTTAAACAGCGTGATTGAAATCACCGCTACGGGAATCGATGCACTTACTGTGAGGCCGACTTTGAGCACCAAGTAAAGCGACGACACACCGAACACCATACCGAGCAGCGTGCCGACAATCAACGCGCGCCAGGTCAGTTCCGGCAACACTGTGTCGGCGGCAATGTACGGCTTGATAGCAGGCGATACGGATTCGCTCATCGTGATTCCTCTGATTTGGAGTTCTTGTTAGCGCGTGTTGTCCAGCAAATGCACTGTAGAGAGCGAACTCAAAAAATACCAGCGCTTAAACCCTGAGCCATTGCTTCGCCCAATTCGCGGCAACGAGATAAATCCGCTGTAGTCGGCGCGCCCCTGACGATCAATGGTTCTGCAATCGGTTTCCATCGATAGCCCAATGAAATGCGTTCGATAGACGACACTGCGCCGGCGCCGTCATTGCCGGCGCTCACATAGATCGCGAACGGCAAGCCATCCACCTTTCCTTCCACCGGATAGAACGTGCGGTCGAAAAAGTCTTTTACCGCGCCGGACATGTAGCCAAAGTGTTCCGGTGTTCCGATCAACAATCCTTGCGCCCACAGCAGGTCGTCGATCCCCGCCTTCAACGCAGGCAGAGCGCGAAGCTCCACTTGATCGGAAAGCAATTTCACGCCTTCGCACACCGCGTCGGTCATCGACGCCACTCGCCCGCCGGCGTGGCCGCCATAGATCAAGAGCAATTTTTTCATGACACTGAGCATAAGGATCGCAGCCGATTGAAACCAGGCCGAGACCGCAACCTTTGCCGATACTGGTGCGACAAAATCACCTTCCTTCGACCTCTTCGGCGGGCCAATGAAGGACTCGTTTCGAAGTCTAAGTTGCTAGTTAGTAAGTTCCCCTAAGTTATTGGTTTAACTTACGACGGTTCCCTCAGAAGACTCGGTTATGACGACGGCTCAGACTGATCTTACGGAATCGCCAAGATCGACCGGATGAGCCTTGCGCGCGGTAACTCTTATGTTATGCTGCACCGCAAGATGTTGCGATGCAGCATCCAGTTTTAGGATATGCCGTATAGGAGGTTTTATGTTTTTTTTAGTCATGCTTTTACTCTTCAGCATCGGGTTCATGGCTCGTGAGGCGATTCGCGAAGTTTAGTCACGCGGGCTTGCGCCGTGAATTTCATGTTTGAACCGTTGGCCGGGGTATCGCCTGAAGGGCACCTTACTCTCACTCCGGCCATACGACGATCATCTGCACGGGGCCGATTCAATCCTGCCTGCTGGTCATTGATCTAGACTTTAATTCGCCCAGCAGTTTTTCGCGCGGCGAACCCAATTCGCACTTGTTCGCGCCTTGCCTGCGCACCGAACCCTAATTGATCTATAGCGCTTTCCGGATGTCCGGTGTTCGCGTTACCCTGCGAATCGCTCGTGCAATCGAGCGCCAATGCAATTCGAGGGTGACTGCCGTGATGAATTCGACGATGCAACGTGTACCACTGTCCGTGAACTCGATATTAGAGCGCGCCGCTAAGCTTTATCCGCAATCCGAAGTCGTTAGCCGTCTGCCCGATAAGTCGATCGTCCGGCATAAATTCTTGGATATTCATCGACGCGCCAGGCAACTGGCATCGGCACTCAAAGCGGCGGGTCTGAAGAAAGGCGAGCGCGTTGCGACCTTGAGCTGGAATCACTACGCGCACGTCGAATGTTATTTCGGCATTCCGGCCGCGGGCGGCGTTGCGCATACGTTGAATCTTCGGCTGACGCCCGAAGAAATTTCCTGGATCGCCAATCACGCCGAAGATCGGTTTCTCATCGTTGACGATGTGCTACTGCCAATTTACGAAAAAATTCGCGCCCATGTGAAGTTCGAAAAAGTAATCGTTGTGCCGCTAACAGGTGTTTCCGTCGTGGCGCCATTGATCAATTACGAAGATTTTCTTGCGGATGCTCCAGCCGAGTTCGAGTACGTTGCCCACGAAGAAGACGACCCGATTTCGATGTGCTACACGTCGGGTACCACGGGTCGACCGAAGGGCGTTGTCTACTCCCATCGTTCGACTGTTCTGCACACACTCATTGCAAGTTTGCCGGATCACTGGGGATTGAGGGGAAGCGACAGCGTGCTCGCTGTGACGCCGCTTTTTCATGTGAATTGCTGGGGCGTGCCGTATGCCTGTTTGATGATGGGCATCAAATTGATTTTGCCAGGACCACATCTTGGCGCAGCGGACTTGCTCGATATGGTCAATTCCGAACAGCCCACTTACGCGCTCGGAGTTCCGACGATTTGGCTGGGGATGGTGCAGTTACTCGATGTGCATCCGGAACTTTACAAGCTACCGAAAGGAATGCGCACCTTAGTCGGCGGAGCCGCCGTACCGGAATCGCTCATTCGCGCCTTCGAGCGACATGGCGCGGAGATCGTACAAGCCTGGGGCATGACCGAGACGAGTCCGCTGGTTTGCTTGTCGTACATCAAACCGGAATTAGCCAACGCCAGTCACGACGAACAAATTCGTCTCAAGACCGCAGTCGGCGTACCCGCACCATTCATCGATCTTCGCATCGTCAACGACCAAGGCGAAGTGCAACCCTGGGACGGAAAATCTCGCGGTGAAATTCAGGTACGCGGCCCGACGATTACCGGCAGCTACTTCAACGTCCCGCACGATCCGGATAAATTTACTACCGACGGTTGGCTGCGCACCGGCGACGTCGCGACAGTCGACGAACATGCGTACGTGCGTATCGTCGATCGCACCAAAGACTTGATCAAATCCGGCGGCGAATGGATCAGCTCGGTGGATATGGAAAACCTATTGATGGGTCACCCGGCTGTCGCCGAAGCGGCGGTGATTGCCGTCCCCGACGAAAAATGGACTGAACGTCCTTTGGCTTGTGTCGTGCTCAAACCCCACGCCAGCGCCAGTGTCGAACAACTGCGCGAACACCTGGCCGGCGCGTTTGCGAAATGGCAAATTCCCGAGCGCTTCGAATTCATCGATGCGGTGCCGCGCACCTCAACAGGCAAATTTTGGAAAGCAAAATTGCGCGAAAGATTCGTCAAGTAACGGAGTCGGGCCTCATTGCGTTCCGCCGAATTGAGCGGAATCCGCTATGATTTGCGGCTATTTTACAGGCGTTAGCGAGACTCCCCCGTGACCACACTTCACCCCCTCACAGAGCACGAAAGAAAGCTCACCATGTTCGCCATCATGACGGTGTTCCTGTTGAGCGCGCTCGATCAGACGGTTGTATCGACCGCGATGCCACGCATCATTGCCGAGTTGCGCGGACTGGAAATGTATTCGTGGACCGCCACCGCTTACATGCTCACCTCAACCGTCATGGTCCCAATCTACGGCAAGCTCGGCGACATGTACGGTCGTAAAATCGTCCTCACGGTAGGCGTCAGCATATTTTTGTTGGGCTCGGCGCTTTGCGGACTCGCAGGCGAATTCGGCGATCTGCCGTTGGTCGGCGGCGGCATGGTGCAATTGATTTTGTGTCGCGCCATTCAAGGCATCGGCAGCGGCGCGCTCTTTAGCGGCGCGTTTGCCGTCATCGGCGATTTGTATCCACCGCGTGAACGCGGCAAAGTGATGGGATGGTTCGTTGCGGTCTTTAGCATCTCAAGCGTCGCCGGCCCCACAATCGGCGGATTTTTTACCGATCACGGCACCATGCGGTTATTCGGATATACCATTGCCGGTTGGCGTTGGGTGTTCTACGTCAATCTCCCGCTCGGTCTGGTGTCGCTCTTTCTCATCATGTTCAGGATGCATCGAACTAATACGCCGACCGGCGGAAGAGTGGATTATTTGGGCGCGCTATTTCTGACTACCGCTGTGGTGCCATTGTTGCTCGCGCTCACGTGGGGCGGTAATCGGCTGGCCTGGGATTCGGCGGAAATTATCGGACTACTCGCAACGTCGGTGATTGCGTTGTTACTGTTCATCGTGATCGAAGCACGCGTGGCGGATCCGATCATGCCGCTTTCGTTGGTGCGCAATCGAGCGTTCGCGATCACCAACGGCGCGTCGTTCGTTATCAGCATGGCATTCTTCGGCGTAGTGATGTTCATGCCGCTGTACATGCAATTGGTGCTGGGGGTAAACGCGACCAAGAGCGGCTTTGCGATGCTGCCGCTGATGCTCGGCATCATGAGCACTGCGATGCTCAGCGGGAGAATCGTCAGAAAAACCGGCCGCTACA
>JAYTQU010000040.1:0-10687 GCA_043746555.1 Pseudomonadota bacterium
GAACAAGTGTTGCGCAACGAATTGGGTCGAGACAACGAGCCTTGGACGCGCGAGAAGATTGAAGCGGCAATGCACGATGAATCGCCGGAAGGCGTCAACCGCCACGTGTTTTTGAGCAAGCCCATTCCGGTGTTGATCGTCTACGGCACAGCCATCGCATTGGAAAACGGCGAGGTGCAGTTCTTCGAGGACATCTACGGACACGATGCGAAGTTGGAGCGCTTGCTGCGCAGCGCCGACTAATCCATCACTGACAAATCGTCACCAGCTCCGAATCCTGCCGGTATCGACGTGCAGGAAATCCGAATCGGGATAGTAGCCGACGCCGCCGCGACCCATCGCTAGCGCGAGATCGCGCAGTTTCTTGGTCGACACGCCCGCGACCCGAATGTCGATCGCACGTCCTTCGATATGCATGCTGTGTTCGGCGACGGCGTGCGAGGTTTTGCGTAACGCGGCATTGGTCTTCGGCGAGCGATAGGCGGAGATAATTTGATACGGTTTATCGTGATCGGCGCGCATCCGCAATTCAAACAGCGCGTCGAGAAGCATCGGATCGATGGTATGCACGTCGCCACAACGAAAATCGCGAAAGGTATACGCCACCTGCAAGAGAGTGGTCTGATCGTAAGCACCATCGCGAAAATAAACGGCGTCGAGGTGCTCGCCAGTATGCGTGTGGACGAAAGCAACCGATCGCCGGTCATTGTATGAGGCGAGCACCGGCCCGGCCGCACAACACAATGCACCCGCAGCGGCTGATCGCAGGAATCGACGTCGAGAAGTATCGACGAAGTTGAAGGTTATCGGATCAGCCATCGGAACGCTCTCTGGGACCGGGTAGGGACTGGGTGAGGCTGCTATGAGTCAGGCAGCAATATTGAGCAGCACGGCCTTTATAGCAAGCATTCAGCCGAAAAAATGGCTGAAATTGAGATGAAGATCAAGCCCGCCGCAGCAATGACCGAGTAAGCACTACCTTTACTCGCCATCAAACTACTACTCGAGTCTGTTACTTCCGAGTCTGTTACTTCCGCCGTTGTAAGCGGACGACGCGATTCGCGGCGGCCGGATGCTCGTTCATGACAACAACTTTCGCGCGCTTGAAGAAATTGAAGTCAGTCGCACTCGCCATCGTGTAAGCGCCCATCATTCGGCCGACTATCAGATCGCCCACTTCGAGTTCGGGCAGCATGATCGCTTCGTCAATCACGTCGATGGAGTCGCAAGTCGGACCCGCGAGCACGCTCAACGATTGATCGTCCGATTGTTTGAGGCTTTCCACGGGATACCTGGCGTGATCGTAAATCTGACCGCTGTACGATCCATACACGCCGTCGTCCAAGTAGTACCACCAGCGGCCATCGCGTTGGGCTTTGCCCATGACGCTGGACACCGCAATCGCGGCGGGAGCGGAAATGAATCGACCGGGCTCGGCAATGATTCGCACATGCGCAGGCATTTTGGTGAGCGCAGCACGAATCGGCGCGCAGAATTCATCGATAGCAGGGATCGTCGGTTGATTCGGAGCTTCTTGGTACGGCACCGGATAGCCGCCGCCAATATCGAGCACATCCATACCGGGCAGTCCGGCAAGCAGCGCCTCGGCAAAAAGATTCTTGCAGGCTTCGATTGCTTCAACGTACTTCGAGGACTCAGTCGCCTGAGAACCAACGTGAAACGACAGCCCGCGTACTCGCACACCAATGCGACGCGCCAACTGCATGAGTTCGAGCACCGCGTCGGGCGCGCAGCCGAACTTCTTGGAAAGATCGCACACCGCGTCCGGACTACGGAACGAAACGCGAATGAGGAGTTCGGCACGCTTGCGGTAGCGCACGAATTTTTTTACTTCGTCGGGATTATCGATAACGAAGGTGTTGACGCCAAAACGTAGGGCATCGCGAATGTCTTGATCGCGTTTGATCGGATGAGTGTGAATGCAGCGCTCGGGCGCGACGCCCTGCTGCTTCACCATTTCCACTTCGCCGGTGGTGGCCAAATCGAAAAACGCGCCTTCATCGCGTAGGCACGCGACCACAGCGGCGTGCGGCAGTGGCTTCAGCGCGTAGTGCAAATCGACGCCCGGTAACGCCGCTTTCAGAGCGTGATATTGACGGCGGACCTGATCGCAATCGACCACCAGCAGCGGCGAGCCGAAGCGCGCCACCAATGCGCGAATGTCGGCCTCGGTGAGACCGGCGGCTTCGTTAAACGCGTCGTTATCGATCGAATCGTTTGGAAGTACGGAAAGCGCTTGTCGCGCGGCGCGGGGTAACACCTGTTGAACACCTCTAGAAATCTTTCGATACAAGCTGCCCGACTGTTGCATAAATAAAATGCGAAGACGGAACAGACCACTAAACCAACCAGTCAAGGTCCGGTCGAGCGGCACTTGCAGCGGTATCCACCAAAACGGCGGCGGCTCTAGGTGCTCTCTTACACAATCCTGGTGAAGTTCTGCTTCACCCTAGGTGCGGCGGATGAGTTCCCCGACGCGACCGACGAAATCCCTTTAGGTGCGCGAAATTTAGCAAAACTGTCCCGCGATGCAAGCGTCGCGACAAATTTTTTTTGCGACGTGCATCGCGAGTTTCGATAGCAGACCGTGCTTTGAAAGGCGAGCGACTCGCTCGCACTGGAATTTAAGTTGTTTCGTGCACCAGATCGACTTGCAGAGAAAACTTCGCGACCCTGCCGCGACCGATCGGCGATCCGTGCCGCGACGGCTCAACGATAAGAATTTCTCTCCAGCGATTCGAATCTGCGCAAGCGCGAACCCGCTCGGCCTCCGACGGAAAAATTGCTATGGCAAATCGCCCTCTTCGGCAAGCTCCAGCTCCTCTTCACGCGCAGTCGCGTTCTCTTTTGCGGCCGCGCGCTTGAGGCGATCGCGAATCGCATCCCATTGCTCGCCGGCGGGCACCTCTTCAACCAGCAACGCGCGCGCGCCAACCTTGTCGAGCGTACGCAAGTGACCGTAGAGATTGCGCGCATACTGATCGGCACGACTGCCGGCATTGATCCACGTCATGTAACGGTTTGCGGTAGAAGGAGGACGCAGTGCGAGGACGGCGACTTTCTCCTCAAGATCGGTGAATTCTCGCATCACGTCGACCAAGCGACGACTCGGCACCAAAGTGACCGGCGTCTGAGGCGAGTAATGACGCGGCGTGGTTCCAGGCGCTCGCGGCGCATCGGGGTCGGCGCCAACAAGAACGCTCGGCACGATCAAACGCAACTGCGACAAGGTGATTGCTCCAGGTCGCAACAGTCGCGGAGTTTTGCCGGTGCAGAGAACAATGCTGGATTCGAGTCCAATCTTGCATTCGCCGCCGTCGAGAACGATTTTCACGCCCTTACCAAATTCGTCGCGAACGTGATCGGCGCGCGTGGGACTAACGTGTCCGTACCGATTCGCGGAAGGCGCAGCGATGCCGCCGCCAAATGCCGCCAATAGTTGTCTTGCCATCGGATGGCTCGGCGCGCGCACTGCTACCGTATCTTGACCGCCGGTAATTACGTCGCTAACGGCCGGCGCGCGCTTCAGAACCAGCGTCAACGGTCCGGGCCAAAACTTATCGGCCAGCGCCTTGGCGTCGTCGGGCATACATCGAACCCAGCGTTGTAAGTGCTTCTGGTCCTCGACATGCACGATCACCGGATGGTTCGCCGGACGTCCCTTGAGTTCAAAAATCTTGCGCACCGCGTTCGGATTGCTCGCGTCGGCACCTAATCCATAAACCGTCTCGGTTGGAAACGCGACCAACTCGCCGGCGCGGAGCGCTTCTACGGCCGCTTGAATCTGCTTTTGGGTATCGCGAAAGATAGACATCGATCAATCATACATGCCCGACTATGACAAGTACGCCGACTGGATCAAGTTTGGCGCGGCCGCCAACGCTATTCAGTCCCCTGGAGCAAGAGATAACGTTCTTTCGAGGCCGAACTATGCTGCCGCTACTCCAGCGCTCGTCGTCTCCATCCTTCCGGTGTGCGACGCAACTCCGACGACGGCCAATAGCGCTTATCGAGTTTGAGCGTGATGACTTCGACGGCTTCATTCCAAGTGACCGTCTTCAATCGTACCGATGCACGATCTTCGCGGCCTGCGACGGCTTTAATGAACGCGTCTAAATCCGGCGTGGGCTGGCCATCCACTTCGACGATGCGACGGCCGGCCCAGAGCTGATAGCGGGTGGCCGGCGAACCGTAGGCGAAATAGGCGACGAACACGCCTTCGGGAGCAATGCCGCGTTGTGCGGCCATCGCGCGCTGTGGCTTTTGCAACACCGCGCCGGCCCAGATCACTACCCGATCCAAATCCTGGCCATCGAGCGCCACGGTATCGACATCGAGCGTCAATTCGCGACGCTCGCGCCAAAGCGTGACTTTCACTTGTGCTTTTTGCGTGGCGCGCTCCACTTCCCGAAACCGATTGGCTGTCGCGCCATCGATGGCGAGCAGTACATCGCCGGAGCGCAAAACCGCTTGCGCCGGCGATCCGCCAACCAGTCGCGCCACTCCGAGCACTTGTCGCCGTTCGGGACTGTGCTCTTCCATTCGCTTAATCCATTCGCGCGATAGTCCGAGTTCACGCGCCTTGGCAAGCGAGATGGGCACGAATTCGGCCTCGAGCGAGTAGACCGGCTGACGTTGTTCCACTTTGCGCAACATTTCGAGCAGCACATCGGCCGGAATGCCGCGATTCGTTTGCTGAACTTCGCGTCCCGACTCGAAGGCAAAACTCGACCACGACGCCAACACGCGGCCTTGCCTATCCGCCAGCACGCCGTCGAAATCGTTCGGACCATTGACGAGACTGACGGCATCGAGATTGGACTCGCGAAATTGCAACGTGCGCGATAACGGCAGCACGATCGGATCGACTGAGGCGACGATCACGGATTGCGATTTCATTTTGGCGTCGGGGCTCAGGCCCATCGCCCACACTTGATCGCCCGCCGACAATGCGCGCGGTTCGAATTGGGCGGAACGCACCGGCGTATCGCCCAGTAATTTCGGATCGTACGACAGCATCGCTAAGTTATGCAGCGGATGGACATAGACAACGCGACCGGGAATTTCGATGGTGCCGGCAAACGTCAGGCGCACATCGCCCATCGATACCGGCACCGTGTTGCGATCGACCAGAACGAGTCCGCGCTTGGCGTCCACCACCAACCCAGTGCCGTAGTAGCTGCGTTCGGTCACACCCGATACGGGATACGGCATGTCGAAATTCACCAACACCATCGATGGCGCAAGCTTGTTTAAAATGGGATCGGCGGTTTTCACAAACTGCGTGCTGGCCGGCTCGGGCGGACTCGCGACGCCATCCTCCGGCCAAGTTGTACACGGCCACACGCCGGCTTTGTCGTCGCGCACACAATGCTTCGCGGGAAACCACCAGCGATCCATGCGCATCAACGCGGTCTTGATCGTTCGCGGATCGTCCATGCTGAAGAAATGGATGGTTGCGTCTTCAGCTTCCTTTAACTTGGACACGATACTTTCGAACTCGTCGAGTTTATTGGTGGGCGCGCCGTTCACATCGACAATCACCGCACCGCGCGGTACGCCGGCAGCGCCGAGCACATAGCCGGGATTTGCGACGTACACGCCGCGAATCGGCATATTAAGATGACGCGCTTGTTGATACGACAGCGTGTGCACCACCGCATCGCCAAACTCCAAAAAGCTGCTCGGCGTGATCGAATCTAAATCCTGCACCAATACTTCGTGCGCGCGGACCTTGCCGCCACGCTCCAACACCAAACGCACATTTGCGCCCACGCTATCGTCCAAGATTTGTTCGAGCGGCTCGAATGCGGTCACTAACTCCTCGTTCATCTGTACAAGAATGTCGCCGGGTTGCAGCACGCGCTCCGCGGGCGAACCGGGTTGCACCTCGTTCACCACAAGCATGCCGGTTTGATTCGGAAAACGCTTGCGCACTTGCATTTCGGTCTCGGGACGCAATCCCAAGCGGCGCAGTTCATCAAAGGGTGTGTAGCTAAAAACGGTTTGCAAGGTACCGCGCGGCACCGCTTTGCCCGCTTGCAACAACTTGAGCGCACGCACTACACGGCCGAGCGGCAAATAGAAACTTGAAGCTGCGCCGGTAGAGCCACCGGCATTGAGCGCTAACACGCGGCCCTCGATGTCGATAACCGGCGAACCGGACGAACCGCCCGATGTGCCCGACGCGGCCTGATAATAAAAAGTGTTGAAGTCGTTGTACTTGCCGATTCCATACTCGGGCGCCTGCCGATCGAGACGCGCAAGCGTGCCGGCGAGAATCGATAGTTGTTCGCCCGCATCATTGCCGACAACGCGAATCTCGCGACCGATCTGCGCGCCCTGCGGATAGAGCGGTAACTCGGCCGGCTGCGTAAATTTGAGCGATGCCGGATCGTAGCGATACAAGCCGAAGTCGTGCACCGGATCGCGATAGATCGGATACAACGTCACTTCTTCGCGATCTTGAAACACCGCCTGCGCCGTGACGGGCCCAGGCGTAACAACGTGACGATTAGTGAGAATCAAACCGCGTTTGGCATCGACAACAAAACCGGTTGCCTGACCCGAACTATTCCATTCGGTGTCGAACGCGCGGGCTTGATCGATCTGAATGGTCACAACGCTCGCGGCAATGCGTTCCAACGTGCGGCTCCAATGAGTGTCGTCTTGATCGACCGCATGCGCAAATGACTGCGCGCCGACGGCGATGAACGTAAGACAAACCAGCAAAGGACGTGATTGCATTGGACAACCGAAATTCAAGCGCCAGCGAAGCTGCTGGCATCCCCGACTTTGACGGCAGATCGGCCAAGACGCAAGGGCAACCCCGGCAATGAGTCCGCGACGTGCGTCGAAAATTGCAAAGCGGCATACAATAATCGAAACCGATATAACCTTGCGCCGCGGTGGCCATGTCATTCGTTCTTTGAGTACCGCGACTTCGACACCACAATCGGTTCACCAGGTTTGTGAATTTTGGTTCGCGCATTTGCAGAGGTAACCATGAGCAATTCATCCATTGTGAAAACCACGGACGCCAGTTTTAAGCAGGATGTCCTCGATGCCGCGGGGCCCGTGCTCGTGGACTTCTGGGCAGAATGGTGCGGGCCGTGCAAAGCGATCGCGCCGTTACTCGACGAAGTCGCCGCCGAGTATCAAGGCAAGCTTACTGTCGCCAAACTCAACGCCGATGAAAATCCGATGACGCCGCAACGCTTGGGCGTGCGCAGTCTGCCGACGTTGCTCATTATCAAGAATGGCAAGGTCGAAGGTCAAAAAGTCGGTGCGCTGCGCAAGTCGGATTTGACGGCATTTATCGAGTCGAAACTTAGGTGATGGGTCGGATTATCCAGTCGCTTTGCTCGTGATGTCGCCGTGACGTCGCAAAGTCTCGCAATGAATTGACAACATGAGAGAGTCCTCATGACCACAACTTCTGGTCGCAAGACGGTCTTCATAACCGGCGCAAGTTCCGGTATTGGACTTGCGTTAGCGCGTGAGTATGCGTCGCGAGGATTCGATCTAGCACTCGCAGCGCGAAGACTCGACGCTCTCGAATCGCTCAAGAGCGAGCTCATTGCGCGTTTCGACCATCGAGTGATGACTTACGCGCTCGATGTAAAGCGCTACGACGACGTGTTCACGGTACTCAAAAGCGCAGCCAAAGAATTGGGTAGCGTGGACATTGTATATGTCAACGCGGGGATTGGCAGTGCGGGTCGAGTCGGCGACGGCCACTTCGACGAGCATCGCAACATCATCGAAACGAATGTATTGGGCGCGATGGCGACGTGCGATTCGGCCATCGCACTTTTCAAGCAGCAAGGGTTTGGGCAGCTCGCCGTAATTTCATCGGTGTCCGCATTTCGCGGCTTGCCCGGCAGCTCGGCGTACAGTGCATCGAAGGCGGCGATCGCAACTTACTCGGAAGCCATTCGCGCCGAAGTATATGGCTCTGGAATTTCAGTTACGACGATTTTCCCGGGCTTCATCGACACGCCGATCAATCAATCGATGCCCAGTCGACCTTTTCTCATCACACCCGAACGCGGTGCAAAACTCATCGCCGATAACGTCTCGCGTCGCGCAACAACCGCCATTGTGCCGGCATGGCCTTGGGCGCTCGTTAAGTGGCTTGTCAAAGCGATTCCCATTTCCGTATTAGCCGGCGGTTCGCGCCGTCGACAATAACTTTCACAATTTGCGGAACGCCCTATCCTTCCACCACGGAAAGAACGTCGGCATATTCTTGCTCACGCGGTCCCTGAAATTGGGTTTGCGTTTTTCCAAGAAGGCGGTAATGCCTTCGCGAGCGTCATCGGATTTGCCAAGTGCCGCGATCGCGGCGGTATCCACTTCGTGTGAGTCAAGCGGATGAGACGCGCCCAACATGCGCCACATCATATGACGCGTCATCGCAATCGACACCGACGAAGAATTATCGACGAACTCCTGCGCTAGTGCGCGCGCCGCAGGCAACAGCGCATCGGCTTCGTGCAGACTGCGGAATAGCCCGGCTGCGAGCCCTTCTTCCGATCTGAACACGCGCGCCGAATAACACCACTCAAGCGCCTTGCCGATTCCAACCAATCGCGGTAAGAACCACGATGCACAGGCTTCGGGAATAATTCCTCTGCCGGCGAACACAAAACCGATTTTTGCATTCGGGACGGCGATACGAATATCCATCGCCAACGTCATCGTGATGCCAACGCCCACGGCTGCGCCATTAATCACTGCGATCACCGGTTTATTGAAATCGAATATACGTCGCGTGACTCGTCCGCCGCCATCGCCAACATAGCGCTCGCTGCTCGCTTGTGCAGCGAGATGTTCGGAGTGTTTGCCCCAGGTCTCGCCGCCGCGTTCCAAATCCGCGCCCGCGCAGAATGCTCTGCCGGCACCGGTAACAATGACGACTCTAACGTCATCGTCGACATCGGCCGCATCGAAAGCCGCGATCAGTTCGTCGGCCATGCGACCGGTGAACGCATTCATACGATCCGGTCGATTCAAAGTGATCGTCAAAATTCGGTTTTCGATTTTGTAGCTTAATGTTTCGTAGTTCATGGAGGTACTCATCAGAGATTAGCGGTCACGATATCCGCCACTGTAATACATCCGTCATCGCGGCGTTATCGCGCCGTAATGCCATCGGGTAATAGTGCGTACAGTCTCCGAACAGAGGAACGATCATGGATCATGCGACTCACATCAGTGTACGTTTGAAAAAATACGCCGCCACGCTCGCGACGGCCCATGCAAGACACAGCGACGATCACGCGTTGGAGGAATGGCTCGGCTTCTGGGACGACGATAACTCGGTGTTTGCCAATGTGCGTAATTTGGAACACTGGCTGGCACAAGCAGCGCGCCAAAGCGCTCGATCGAAATCGGCGCCGGTATATCGATACACCAGTCTCACGCTATAGGGCTCTTCCAAATTCTTGGCGGTAACGTGCGCCAAAGTCCTTCATCGTGAAGAAGTGATTCTGCGGACCTTCGCTTTCGATCTTGATCGTACCGATCAACGAGGCGATGCGACCGGTGGTTTCCCAATCCAGCCCCAACTCGATTCCGTATATCAACCCGGCGCGATACGCATCGCCGCAGCCGGTCGGGTCTTTCAACGTCGTCGCCTTTGCGCAGGGAATCTCGATGCGATTTCCGTCGGCGAAAATAGTTGAACCATCGCCGCCGCGCGTCACGATCAACGCCTTCACGCGCTTAGCGATAGCATCGTCACTTAAGCCCGTGCGTTCCGACATCAATTGGCCTTCGTAGTCGTTCACTGTGACGTAGGTTGCTTTGTCGATAAAGGCTTTGAGATCGTCGCCGTCGAACATCGGCAGTCCCTGTCCCGGATCGAAGATAAACGGAATGCCTTCCTTCGCAAATTGATCCGCGTGTTGCATCATGCCATCGCGGCCGTCCGGCGAGATCAATCCCAATGTCACACCCGCATTGGTCGGCACGCTTTGCGTGTGTGCATGATTCATTGCGCCAGGATGAAACGCCGTGATTTGATTATCGTCGAGATCGGTAGTGATGAAGGCTTGCGCGGTGAATTCGCCCGCGATGGTCTTGATGTAACGCAGATCGATGCCCTGCTGCTCCATACTCGCGCGGTACACCGCGAAGTCATGGCCGACGGTCGCCATGGGCAAACCGCTGCCGCCAAGCAATTTCAAATTGTAAGCAATGTTGCCCGCGCAGCCGCCGAAGTTGCGACGCATGCTAGGCACCAGGAACGACACATTCAACATGTGAATTTTGTCGGGCAGGATATGATCCTTGAACTTGCCGGGAAACACCATGATGTTGTCGAAGGCCATCGAGCCGCAGATGAGTGCTGTCATAGAAAGAAGTGATGAGTGATCGATGAGGGGGCGATGAACAAGAATAGCGTATTGTTTCGGTCACAGCTTCGCGAGCAGCTGCGATCCGTAGTGCGGCCACAACACCAGCACCCACACCACGACGACGGATAGGATCGAAATTCCAACAGCGGCGGAGGCAACATCTTTGGATAGTCCCGACAGCGGATGACGTTCCAGCCCAACGCGGTCTACCACTGCTTCGATACCGCTATTCAATAGTTCGACCATCATCATCAATAGAAGCGATCCCACCAACAGTGCACGTTCGACGCCCGTTGTTCCCA
>JAYTQU010000041.1:0-7609 GCA_043746555.1 Pseudomonadota bacterium
CGAGTGCGATCAATTCGTTCATCAGTAACGGGCCGCCGCACGCGACTTTCGCAAAACGCGCAACGCCATGCGTGCTCGCCTCGGCGCGGTGCGCAGTGCCGAAGGCGTCCATCACATAGACATCGCAGAGCGCCGCCATTTTTTTCGCCAACTCTTCCTTATCTTTCTTTTCGCCTTTGTTGAAGCGCACGTTTTCGAGCAACACCACTTCGCCCGGCGCGCATTTTACGCCGTCGAGCCAATTCTTTTCGAAGCGCACTTTCGATCCGAGTAACTCCGCTACGCGCTGAGCTACAGGCGCGAGCGAAAACTCTTCCGCATACACGCCCTCTTCCGGACGGCCGAGATGCGACATGACGAGCACCGCAGCGCCCGCTTGTTTCGCCGCTTGAATCGTTGGCAACGACGCACGAATGCGCGCATCGCTCGTGACTGCGCCGTTATGCACGGGCACATTAAGGTCTTCACGAATCAGCACGCGCTTACCGCGCAACTCGACATCGGACATGCGAAGGATCGGCATGGTTATCTCTTGAGCGATGAGTTACTTCGACCGGTTACTTAGCGATGACACGAGCCATCTCCAGCACCTTACTCGAGTAACCCCACTCGTTGTCATACCACGACACAATCTTGACGAACGTGCCGTCGAGCGCGATGCCGGCTTCCGCATCGAAAATAGACGTGCGGCTGTCGCCACGGAAGTCGGTTGAGACCACCTTTTCGTCGGTGTAACCCAGCACGCCTTTCATCGCACCTTCAGAGGCCGACTTCATCGCGGCGCAAATCTGCTCGTACGTTGTCTCTTTCTTCAACTCCACCGTCAGATCTACCACGGAGACATCCGAGGTCGGCACGCGGAATGACATGCCGGTTAATTTCTTGTTCAACTCGGGGATCACTACACCCACGGCCTTGGCCGCGCCGGTGGAAGAGGGAATAATGTTTTCCAAAATGCCACGACCGCCGCGCCAATCTTTGTTCGATGGACCGTCGACGGTCTTTTGCGTCGCCGTGGTGGCGTGTACCGTCGTCATCAAGCCGCGCTTGATACCGAAGTTATCGTTCAGCACCTTGGCAATCGGTGCCAAGCAGTTCGTAGTGCAAGATGCGTTGGAGATAATCGCCTGACCTGCGTAGGTCTTGTCGTTCACGCCGAACACGAACATTGGTGTGTCGTCTTTGGATGGCGCAGACAGGATGACTTTCTTGGCACCGGCGCTGATGTGCTTCTGCGCGGTCTCTTTGGTCAGAAATAAGCCGGTGGATTCGACAACGATATCGGCGCCAATTTCACCCCATTTCAATTCGGCCGGATCTTTGAGTGCGGTGAGACGAATCTTCTTGCTGTTCACCACCAGCGTATTGCCCTCGACCGCGACCGTGCCCTTGAAGCGACCATGCACGGAATCGTAACTCAACATGTACGCCAGGTAGTTTGGCTCGAGCAAATCGTTGATGCCGACAATCTCGATGTCTGGGAAGTTTTGCGCTGCCGCGCGAAACACCATGCGTCCGATACGACCGAACCCGTTGATACCGACTTTGATGGTCATGGCTTAACTCCTAACCTTACAACCTATGATTCTTACCCCTCTCCCCTTGTGGGAGAGGGTCAGAAAAAAGACTCAGCGCAGCGCTTCAATCGCGCGCACGACATTCTCAACTGTAAATCCAAAATGCTTGAATAAATCTTTTGCCGGTGCCGATGCACCAAAGCTATTCATGCCGACCACTGCGCCTTGCAGTCCGACGTATTGCCACCAACCATCGCGCACTCCCGCTTCGATTGCCACGCGATTGACAACCGACCTCGGTAACACTGCTTCGCGATAGGCGGCATCTTGCGCCGCGAACAAACTCGTACACGGCATCGATACCACGCGAATGCGACGTCCTTGTTGCGACAATTGCTTTCCTGCATCGACGGCAAGACTCACCTCCGAACCAGTCGCAATCAAAATGCATTCGGGCGTACCGGCGCAGTCGCTCAACACATAACCGCCGCGACGAATGTTGGCGACTTGCTCGTCGCTACGCGCTTGGTGCGGCAGCGTTTGGCGTGTCAGGATCAAACTCGTCGGCCCAGTATCGCGCTCAATCGCATCGGCCCACGCCGCAGCGGTTTCCACGGTATCGCAAGGACGCCACACCGTCATGTTCGGAATGAGCCTCAAGCTCGCGACCTGTTCCACAGGTTGATGCGTCGGCCCGTCTTCGCCCAAGCCGATCGAATCGTGCGTGAGGACATAGATCGCGCGATGCTTCATCAGCGCGGCCATACGCAATGCATTGCGCGCGTAGTCGGTGAACACCAAGAACGTGCCGCCGTAGGGAATGAAGCCACCGTGCAGCGACAGCCCATTCATGATGGCAGCCATACCGAACTCGCGCACACCGAAGTGCAAGTAGTTACCGGATGCGTCTTGAGCGGTGATGATCTTGGAGTCCTTACGCATCGTATTGTTCGACGGCGTGAGATCGGCCGAACCGCCGATCAACTCGGGCAATGCGGGACCATAGGCATTGAGAGCCGCCTGCGATGCCTGACGAGTCGCGACACTCGCCGCTGCTTGAGCCGATTGCACGATGTGCGTGTTTGCGGTTGCGGGCCAAGCGGTCGGCAGCGTCCCTTGCATGCGACGCTCGAACTCGGCAGCTAGATCGGGAAAGTTTTTGCGATACGCGGCAAATCTCTCTTGCCACTGCGCTTCACGTTTTGCACCCGCTTCACGCGCATTCCATGCAGAATAAATTTCTGGCGGAATGACAAATGCCGGATACGGCCAGTTAAGTTGCTTGCGCGCCGCAGCCACTTCTTCGACGCCGAGCGCCGATCCGTGCGTCGCTTCGGTGCCTTGCTTGTTCGGCGCACCGAATCCAATGATGGTCTTGCAGCAGATGAGCGTCGGTCTATGCGTTTCGGCCTTTGCGCTCGCAATAGCTTTTTCGATTGCCGCCGGGTCGTGGCCATCCACGTTGGGGATCACATGCCAACCGTACGCATCGAAGCGCTTCGGCGTGTCGTCGGTGAACCAACCGTGTACTTCGCCGTCGATAGAAATACCGTTGTCGTCGTAGAACGCAATCAACTTGCCGAGCTTCAAGGTGCCGGCGAGTGAACAAGCTTCGTGGGAGATGCCTTCCATCAAACAGCCATCGCCTAAGAATACCCAGGTATGGTGATCGACGATGGCGTGGCCAGGCATATTAAAATTCGCGGCAAGATTTTTTTCCGCGAGCGCCATTCCCACGGCGTTCGCCAGACCCTGCCCGAGCGGTCCGGTGGTCGTTTCGATGCCTCGCGAGTGATCGACTTCCGGATGGCCAGGTGTATGCGAGCCCAATTGTCTAAAGCGCTTGATCTCGTCTATGGATAGCGGATATCCGGTGAGATGCAACAGCGAGTACAACAACATCGAACCGTGTCCGTTGGAGAGCACGAAGCGATCGCGATCGGCCCACTGCGGATTCGCGGGATTGTGTTTGAGATGATCGGCCCACAACACCTGCGCAATATCCGCCATGCCCATCGGCATGCCGGGATGTCCGCAGTTCGCTTGCTGCACGGCATCCATCGACAAAAAACGAATAGCGTTGGCTAACTCTTTGCGATTCGCACGGCGACTCAGCTCGCCTCTCTGTTCTGAATTGGGCATTTTATTGATGTGTTTGCCGAGATCGGGGTAGGCCGGAAAAGGCGCGCATTTTGGACTATTGTCCAACTATTGACCAGTGCCTTGGAGTAAATTTGAATCGACGGTAGCCGATGCAAATTCACTCGCGCAACCAGAAGAGTTTGATTATCTCGCGCTGTTAGGCGCCCGTTACACGAACGTTCGCAAGTTCGCGCCGCTCCTGCTGACCGAGTTCGAATTTCATGCAGCGCCGGCCGCGGCCGATTTGCTTCAGGGTCTCGAACTGTTGCGGGAACTCAATGCGAGCGGTAAGCGCACGTTGCCGGATGTCGTGCCATCTAGTTTTGTTAAACCTCGGTGGCGACCGTATGTTTTTAAGAAGGCAGAATCAGTTGATCGACATTACTACGAGTTATGCGCGTTGTCGGAACTACGTGATCGATTGCGCGCCGGCGATGTGTGGGTGCGCGGTAGTCGGCAGTATCGCGACTTTGAAACGTATCTGATTCCGAAGATTACATTTGCCGAGATGAAAAAAGAGTCGCTACCGCTCGATGTCGACACCGACCTTACTTTGTATATGGTGGAGCGCCGACACTGCCTACAAACCAAGATGACTGATGTAGCGCGAAAAGCTCGTGATCACCAATTGCCGGACGTCGTGCTTGAAGATGGGAAACTACGCATCTCGCCCTTAAAGAAAAATACGCCGGACACGGCGATAGCGTTCGCGGAGCGCGCCTATACGTTGATTCCGCACGTAAAGATCACGGAACTCCTGGCGGATGTGGATAGTTGGACGCAGCTCGCCGATCGATTCGTACATCTACGCACGCATGCACCGCCGAAGCATCGACAAGCGTTGCTTACTGCGGTGTTATCGGACGGCATCAATCTCGGTCTAACACGAATGTCGGAAGCGTGTCGCGAAACGAGCTGGCGGCAACTAACGTGGACGGCAGATTGGCATATCCGCGATGAGTGCTACGCTCAAGCGTTAGCAGATGTAATAGACACTCAGCATCGTCAGCCGCTGTCATCGCACTGGGGCAGTGGAGCGACGTCGTCATCTGATGCGCAGTTTTTCCGCGCCGGTGGTCGCGGCGAAGTTGGCGGTCACGTCAACTTGCACTATGGGCAAGATCCTGGCGTGAAATTTTATACGCACCTATCCGATCAGTTTGGGCCTTATCACACCAAGGTGATTGCGGCGACCGCGCATGAGGCACCGCATGTCTTGGATGGGTTGCTTTATCACGAAAGCAGTCTCGTTAATGAGCACTACGCCGACACAGGCGGCTTCTCCGATCATCTGTTCGCTATTTGTCGGCCGTTCGGTTTTCGATACGCGCCACGCGTCCGTAATCTGAAAGAGAAACGCCTGTACTCCATACCGGGCGTCGCGGTGCCGTCGGAGTTGGCTCCACTGGTAGCGGGTTCAATCAATATGAAGGTGATCGAAGATCAGTGGGAAGAAATTCTGCGCCTCCTGGTGTCTATCAAATTAGGGACGGTGACTGCTTCGGTGATCTTGCGCAAACTCGCTGCTTATCCTCGGCAAAATGCTCTTGCTCATGCGCTGCGCGAGCTTGGCAAATTGGAACGAACCATCTTCACGCTTGATTGGTTGCAAGATCCAGAACTGCGTCGACGCAGCCATGTGGGGCTGAATAAAGGCGAGCAACAAAATTCTCTGCGCCGCGCGGTGTTCTTCAACCGCTTGGGCGAAATACGTGATCGTTCATATGAAAACCATCGCTATCGAGCCAGCGGTTTGAATCTACTCGTCGCCTCAATTATTCTGTGGAACACGGTCT
This sequence comes from Pseudomonadota bacterium, assembly GCA_043746555.1. Lineage (GTDB taxonomy): Bacteria > Pseudomonadota > Gammaproteobacteria > Steroidobacterales > Steroidobacteraceae > CAZQYC01. Next base: position 5,456 of record JAYTQU010000041.1, read on the forward strand.
ATCTACAGCGTGCAGTCGAATACTTAACGAAGCACGGTCATGAGCCCACCACCGCCGACCTTGCACATCTTTCTCCCCTCGGCTGGGAGCACGTCAACTTAACCGGCGACTATCAGTGGGGCAACGCGGCACCGTTCGGTCCAGACCAGTTCCGGCCGCTACGCATCCGCGCAGCAAACCTAGCTCTGGCAGCTTAGGGTGCGTAAAATTCCGTTTCGTGTCTTCTCCTCAAAAAGCTTTGCTTAGCACCCTTGATGCCTTACTACGGGACTCGACACGCCATGAAGATTGATTGTCCGCACGGCTATGCCGCCGTGATGAAGCTCAACGAGAATGTCACCTGGGAAGATCGCACCGTGGCTATTCTCGATGGCATGTGCGAGAGCGCCGATCGCTGCGGCATTTCGACTTGCAAGTTCTACGACCTTTCACCCGCCGGCAATGCGCGCTACATCGCGGCGCTTCGACGCACGCATACGCTCGAAGGATGGTTGGAAGCAAAGAGAAAGCACTAAGCGCGAGCCACCTGAACAATCGAATGTCGGCGCCATCGTGTCTGACGCGTCAGACAGCGGTTTTTCTCGGGGAATACTGCAAAGTCGGGCGGCTAAGAGGCGCGTTTGTCAGACGCGGTGTCTGACAGTTCCAACCCGCGCCACATCTGGGCTACGGCCGTAAAGCGCGCCGCTTTGTCAGCCATCGAAGGATGCGTCGGGTGTGGAGTCACCATGTCCTCACAGTGCCAAACAATGCGACGGCGCGAAAGATGCCGAATTGCACATGCCGGCCGCCAACCGTGAACAATCACTGTTCAGGGAGGGCTGAGCGCTCTCGACTACTTTGAAGAACGCCGGCATGTGTCGCAAGAAGAGATGAAAGAACTCTGCGCCGCCGTCGGATATCAGCGCCAGCGAGAAGGTCTTCCCGGTTGGCTGACTAACTTCTTTTCGGAAAGCTCTCACCCGGTGTGAGAGACAAAATAAATCCGGCCCCATTGCCTCGACTGATCAGCTATAGGCTTTTTTCATCATCAATGGTGTACACAGGGGTCTTGTCCGATATCGATCGTTCCTTCCATCGCATCTTCTGGCGTCACTGAGACCAAATATTTCCAGTGCACCGTGACGCTCTGCTTCTTTGCAAGCAACGTTTTCATGTCTGGAAACATGAAGCCGATAGGCGTCGATCCGGATCGACGTTCCTGCGTAGCTAATTTGATCGGACCAGTTCTACCAATCAGTGCCGCAGCTTCATTTCTCGTCAAAGCTTTTCCTGCCGATTCCGCGCGGAACTCACTACCTAGTGGATCATATTGCCATGGAAGACTACCGCTCTCGATTCGAATCAGCTGAGATGTCGAGTTGAGAATGGTTCCGCTCAGTGCGATGTCATTCTGGATGCAAGCTAGCTTGAATTCGACTACTAACCCGTGATGCTCAACCCGCGAAGTCGGCAGTGCAGAATCGCCGCAAGCGGCAGCTCCCAATGCAAACGACACCGTTGCCAAGACGATCAAGTGAGCGCGACAAATCTTCATTGGTACTGACCTCGATCAATGCCCATATGTGCCATTCAAAACACGCGGTATCGCCGAGTGCGTTATGAAATCGACCCATTCATTGATCTCTTGCTTGCACTCGGGCGATAGGCATTGCCCCTCTTGAGCTTTCTTCAAGTAATCCAATTGCGCGTTGAATGCAGCTAATTCCGACATCTTCAGTTCATTCCACGTGCTGTAACCCAATGCATAGCTGCCCTTTGCGTTGGCAGCACACATCATGGGCGCTTTTTGGCGGAACTCACCCAAGTGCGACATTTCATGAATCCGCATCGCGTCTTGCACGATTTTGCACTTGTACCTTTTGTTGGCGGGATTGTTCATGCAGATGCCCATCACGCCATTCTGGCAGCACGTGATGTTTTCGTCCGGTATATAGGGCATGACAGTCGGAGCTAAGCCACGCGGATCAATAACGCTAATCGGATTTGCATCCGCATAGAGATATGTATTGAGACCTCCTTTCAATCCGATCGGATCGCTCTCGACATACCGATCTGTCTGCGGGTCATAGTCACGAAGCATATTATAGAAAAGTCCAGTTTCTGCATCGTAGTACTGTCCTGGCAGTACGCCGATAGGGGCTCCCTCTATAG
>JAYTQU010000042.1:0-6368 GCA_043746555.1 Pseudomonadota bacterium
CGCTGCGTGGACGCAGCGTCGAACCGGTGAGCGTTAAACGTTTTAGCATCACGGGAAGCAAATCGATGTCCGGCGCTTTGCTGCCTTCTAGAAACGCAATTTGCACCAAGCGACCCTCGATGCCGAGCAGACGGATATTCTTCGCGATATAGGAACCGCCGACCATGTCGAGGATTACGTCGATGCCTCGTTGACCGACGGCAGCGGCAATTTCGTTCTCGAAATCTTGAGCTTTATAGTCGATCGCTACGTCCGCCCCGTGTGCTTTACAGGCCGCGATCTTGGCGGCGCTGCCGGCCGTTGTGAAAACGCGGGCACCAAACGCCTTCGCCAATTGAATTGCTGTTAGTCCAATGCCGCTCGAACCGCCGTGTACGAGAAAATTGTCGCCGGACTTGAGTCGTGCGCGATCGAATACGTTGGTCCAAACGGTAAAGAAGTTTTCCGGCAATGCCGCGGCTTGCAACAACGAGAAACCTTTTGGAATAGGCAAGCAGTGCTCAGCGCGGACGGCGCAAAACTCTGCGTACCCGCCGCCATGCGTGAGCGCACAGACTGCATCGCCAATTTTCCAATTGGTGACATCGCTTGCAACTTCAACAACGCGACCGGCGACTTCCAATCCAAGGATCGGCGACGCATCGGATGGGGGCGGATAGCGACCCATGCGCTGCACGACATCAGGTCTATTGACGCCGGCGTATGCCACTTCGATTAACACTTCATTCGGACGAAGCAACGGACGCTCTCTCTCCGCCAATCGCAGAACCTCCGAACCGCCGCCTGCACCGTGTTCGACAAAATACATAGGAAACCTCATGGGTAATGACAGGGTAATGACGGGATTCATCGATTCCCCGCATACATTGCATTATGCAAGATAGAGACTCAGCGCACGACAGCAAACTATCGTGCGCCCTCACCCTTAATAACGACGGCAACCGGTCGTTACACGGATCACCGACTTGCTCAACCGGCACTCAAACTGTTGAGCCTTCGCATTGGACTGGAGCACGCTCGATGTCAGGTGTCATTCTCGCGGTGGACGATTCCGAATCGATTCGGCAAATGGTGCGCCACACGCTGGAGCACGCCGGTTATTCAGTCGTGCAAGCCGCAGACGGCGTCGCTGCACTCGACTACGCAAAATTGCGGGGTGCCGACCTGGTACTCACCGACATCAATATGCCGAATCTCGACGGCATTGCCCTGTGCAAAGAGCTGCGCAATTTGCCGCACTACAAGGGCGTGCCGATTCTGATGCTCACCACGGAATCCGAACCGGACATGAAAGTGCTTGGCAAACAAGCCGGCGCCACGGGCTGGCTCGTCAAACCGTTCAATCCTTCGCAGTTGCTCGCCACCTTGGCGCGCGTTCTGTAATCGCTCGGCTCAATTATTCGCCAGCGCTTATGAACGAAAGCAACGACAATCACGAAGCCGCCTCGGTCTGCACGCCAGAGCAGGAAACCGCGCTATTGCTGGAACTTTGCGAGGCGCAGATCGATTCCGCGCTGCGTGATTCCGATCGCTCGGTGGAAGTATTGACGAATGTGTTTCTGCAATTGATTGCCGCCGTCGACACCCTCGGTGAGATGGCGAAGAAGATTGCGCCGCCGGGTCAGGTCCCAGATGGATCCACAACACAATCCGCAATGCAATCGGGCACCGCAACCAGCGTGGAACCTGCGGCGGAAATCACTGAGCGTTGCGGCAATTTAACCGAGCAGATCGACTCTGCAGTGGTGGCCTTTCAGTTTTACGACAAGCTCACGCAACGCCTCGATCATGTTCGTCATAGTCTAACAACGCTGGCGCTCTTCGTTTGCGATCGCGAACGCGCTCAAAACGGCGATCACTGGAATAAATTGCGCACGTCATTGCGACGACTTTATCGCACAGCCGATGAACGCAAAGTATTCGAACGCGTTGCCGGTCAAGTACACGTCGGCGAAAGCACGGCGCAAGAATCTTACGCGGCGCAAGGTTCTGTCGAATTGTTTTGATTTTTGCGCGCAACGCGTCGCGGTTAGTTCAGCCTATTTTTTGAGACACATGTCGCGACTAAGGCGAACCACCACGCAGTGCCCAATCAAATGAGAACCCACGCACGGCGTTTGATAGCCGGCGGCGTATTCTCGACTCCAACAGCAAAGAAACACCGCATTAAGACAGTAATCTAGTTGCTCGAACGTTTTGATTCCGCCGCTCACGACCACACTGCACTTCACTCATTTAACTTAAAGGAGCTTTATATGACCGTCGATTCACGTAATCTCGTAGGTGCAGGACTCGCCCTCGCCATCATCGGCTTAGCCGCATGGGGTTCAAGCGTACTGCTTTCGCCGCAAGCGGAAGTTAAAGGCACAGTCGAAATTCGTCCGTTGATTTTTTCTGTGGATGAAAAGCCAACGGCCGATAAACCGAACTGATCTGCCGAACTAATAAACCACAGTAATAAACCAAATCTAGGCTTACCGGACTCATGTCAAACGCATAAACTCGCTGTCGCACAATTGTCCGCGGCAGCGAGCTATTTGCATCGCATCTCGACTTCCCGCAATGCATTTCGCCCTGATTTAGCATTAAATTGAATTTTCGCGGGCGCTGTTAGAAAACTTGTTATTCAACCGATTGTCGCTTCGGCAATACTTCAACCCGCTCCTGACGAGCTTGTTCGCGCCGAACAGCGCGACCGATAACACAACTCGCGATCCGACTTATGCAACGCTCTGAACCGAGCCCTTGCTATTTCAATTCTTAACCGCGCTCTTGCGCCTCGCTGCGGCCGAACGCTCGTTGGCGGAAGTTTCCCGCATGCCAGCGCGGGTGTTGGAATGCAATGCGCCGATGCAACGCCGCAAGATACGTCGAAACTGCACACGCTCGCGGCTCGATAGTCTCCCCAGCATTTGATCAAAGACGGCGCCCGCCTCGTGCATGCCTAGCTGTAACACCAGCACTCCCTTTGGCTTGAGATAGCACCGCAGAATTCGCGCATTCTCGGGGTCGGGACGACGATCGATCAGCCCCTTCGCTTCCAACGGCATCAATAATCCGTTCATCGTCTGCGCGGTGACTGAATTGCGTCGCGCCAACTGCGCGCCGGATAATCCCGGTTCTACGTTCAGCGCCATCAGCACGGCCGAATGAGGAAAACTCGTCCACAATCCCTTGGCGCGAATGCGTGCTTCGATCTGCGTGCGCAGTAACTGCTGCAACTCCTTGATCAAATAACCTTCATGTTCGCGGTTCGGGTGGTCCGGATGCGTCTGATCGCGCTTTTGAGCGACGCCGGTCAATCGCGGCGATCGTCGGCCGTTAACCCGGGAGACAGTCTCGCTCGCTCCTTGGTCGCGCGCGCCGGATGGAACGCCGCCCGAAGCGCCATTTGGGACGACGTTTTGAGCGCCGCCGCGTAGGCGCAAAGCGGTGTGGGATTCGTCACGGTGCCAAGTCATGTTTTGCAAACCCGGTTGCGATAGCGGCAGCGCCGCGGTAGTTTTCAGGTACCTGATAAACTATCAGGTACCTGATATCACTTCCTTGGTATAATGCCCGCACCCCGCAGAGTTGTCCACGCTCACTTATGGAATCGAATCGTATGCCCCCGCGTTTATTGAAGCTCGCCACATTGTTCGCGCTCGCCGCTTCTATGCTCGGCCTGTCCGCTTGCGATCGCGCTACCGCGACCGGCGAAAAAAATGCGCAAGCCGTTCTCACGGTTGAGACGATTGCCGCGGCGACGCGTGATATGCCTCGTACGATCGACACCGCCGGCGCGCTTGCGCCATGGCAGGAAGTGTCGATTGGTCCGGAAGTGTCGGGGTATCGTATCCGCGAAATTGCGGTGGACGTCGGTAGCGCCGTTAAGAAAGGCCAAGTATTGGCGCGACTCGATGACACGATGTTGCGCGCCGATGTCGACCAACACTCCGCCGCGTTGGACGAAGCTCAAGCCAACCTCACCGAAGCGCAAGCGACCGCCGATCGGACTAACGCATTGCTCAACAGCGGTGTGGTTAGCGCACAAGAAGCTCTGCAGAAGACGACTGCCGCCGCCACCGCCGCAGCGCGAGTTGCTAGCGCGCAGTCGCAATTGGCGACCGCCGAACAGAGACTCCAATACGCAACGATCACCGCGCCCGATTTCGGCGTCATTTCCGCGCGCAGCGCCGCAGTCGGACAAATTGCAGCGGCAGGAGCGGATTTTTTCAAACTCATTCGCCAAAATCGCGTTGAATGGCGCGCCGAAATTCCCGAGGCGAAAGTCGCCGGCATACGCGCGGGTATGACCGCGAAAGTAAAACGCGCCGACGGCAGTTTTGCGACCGGTCGCGTGCGCGCTGTTGCGCCGTCGCTCGACACCGCTACGCGACGCGGCATGGCCTACATCGATCTCAAATTCGAAGACGGCATTCGACCGGGAATGTTCGCCACGGGCACCATTGAGATTGGCCATGCGCTCACGCAAGTGTTACCGCTTGCCGCCGTCACCGTTCGCGATGGCTTTTCGTATGTTTTCGTTCTCGGCAAGGACAACAAGGTCGTGCAGAAGCGAATTGAAGTAGGACGCTTTTTCGCCGATGGCGTCGAAGTCCTGACAGGCCTGGGGACCAATGATTCCGTGGTCGCTGAAGGTGCGGGATTCCTGCGCGATGGCGATCGCGTGCGAGTCGCACCGAGTGAACTGGCCAAGAATTAGATAGGCAACCACCGTCATGACGATTAATTTTTCCTCGTGGTCGATTCATCGACCGCTGCCGGCCATTTTAGGTTTTACGCTGGCAACCATTTTAGGCCTGTTTGCATTCAATCAACTTCCGATCAGCGACTCCTTTGAGATCGACTTTCCCGTCGTAACGGTGAGCGTGAGCTATCCTGGCGCCACACCAACTCAAATGGAAAGCGAGGTCACACGCAAGATCGAAAATTCACTTGCCAACATCACGAAGGTCGAAGAGATCCGCTCCACGATCAGCGAAGGCAACTCGATTACCAGCATACAGTTCGAGTTGGAAAAAGATATCAACGTTGCACTTAACGACGTGCGCGATGCAGTGACTCGCGTACGCGCACAGTTGCCCCAAGAAATCGGCGAGCCGCTGATCGCCCGCGTCGAAATGGCCGGACAGCCGATGCTTACCTACGCAGTCACATCCCCGAACATGAGCGTGGCGGAAATATCGTGGTATGTGGACGACACCGTATCGCGACGCTTGATGAGCATTCCGGGCGTCGGCTCGGTTACTCGCATTGGGGGCGTCGATCGCGAAATCCGGGTCGATTTGTTGCCCGGTCGACTCCAGGCCTTTGGCGTTACCGCCGCGGAAATATCGACACAACTGCGCCGCACGCATGGCGATCTCGCCGGTGGTCGCACTACTTTAGCCGGCGGTGAACAAGAAGTCCGCACAATCTCCACCGAGCAAGATGCCACAGCCATTCGCTCACTGCCCATTGTGCTAAACGATGGCCGCCGCGTTCGTTTGGATGAGCTAGCCAGCGTTGAGGATCGCTATGCCGAACCGCGACAGCTAGCCCTGTTCAACGGCAAGTCGGTCGTGGGCTTTCAAGTCACGCGCTCTCAGGGCGCGGACCTCGTCCAAGTGGCGAAGCAGTCGCGAGCTGCGATGCTCAAACTTCGCGCCACGAACCAAAATTTCAACACAACCGAAGTCGCCAACGGAGTCGACGCTGTCGACGATAACTTCAAGTCGTCAATGCGAATGCTGTACGAAGGCGGACTTTTGGCGATCATCGTGGTGTTCTTTTTCTTACGCGATTGGCGCGCCACTTGGGTTGCGGCGGTCGCATTGCCCTTGTCGGTTATTCCTACTTACTGGGTGATGAGTTTGTTCGGCTATTCGCTAAATACCATTACGCTGCTTGCATTGACTTTGGTTGTAGGAATCTTGGTGGACGATGCCATCGTCGAAATTGAAAATATCGTGCGTCACTTGCGCGAAGGCAAATCGCCAAAGCAAGCCGCGTTGGATGCCGCTAATGAAATCGGATTGGCCGTAATCGCCACGAGCTTGACGTTAGTCGCCGTATTCCTACCCGTGGCCTTCATGCCCGGGATTCCGGGGCGGATCTTTAAACAATTCGCGTTGACCGCAGTCACTGCCGTTGTGTTTTCGTTGCTCGTCGCCCGCTTACTTACTCCTATGATCGCGGCCTTGCAACTGAAAAGCCTCCCGAATCACGAGCATCAGGGACCCTGGACCAAACGCTATCTGGGCCTAGTAAATTGGACGCTGGCTAATCGCGGCAGAACGCTCGGGATAGCTGCTTTGCTTTTTATTCTTCCGGTCATCGCGTTAATGTTTGTTCCATCGGGCTTTATGCCGAGTGAAGACCGCGAT
>JAYTQU010000043.1:0-12831 GCA_043746555.1 Pseudomonadota bacterium
CTGAAAAAGCGCAGCGTACACGGCAGTACGTGAGTATTTTTCAGGCCGTTGCAACGCCGCACCGCGCGCTTCAGCGCAACCTGACAAAGTAGAACTAATTCGACGTCGCAAAGGTACTGCCATTTCCTTAAGTCAGCCTTAAGGCTATTCGCGATTCGTGCGAATCGGTTGAATACAACACTTCGACGCAGCGCTTCTCGATCTGAATACTGCTCGTCGACGCGCACGGCCAGGTCAAGTATGCAAGTCCCTCCGTGGCAAAGATCACCGGCTATGGCGCCACTTCGAAACAAGACGCCCACGGGTATGTCCGCTTACGCCTAAATTGGACTCCGTGCGCGAACGACGGCGCTACTCGCTTGACCGATCTGCCCCGTTCGCGCGTATAGTTCGACGGACAATTTAACCTTCCGTCGTTCAGCGATTCCGATTTGACTCGCGCATATCGTCAAGGAAGCAATTCTCGTGAGATTTACCGTAGTGACGTCAGGAAGCGAAGGCGATACGCGTCCGCTGGCCGCGCTTTGTCGAGGATTGATGGATGCGGGTCATCAAGTTCGTTTGTTTGCGGAACAATCGACGCTCGGCTTTGCACAAACGCTTGGTGTTCCGACGCAGGCGCTCGCGGGGGATATCCGGTCGGCGCAACTGACGGGTCACCCAATGCAGAAAATCCCACTTGCCGATGCGTTGACATCCTGGGAGAAATTCTACTTTGTCAGGTTGCGCTGAAGCGCGCGGTGCGGCGTTGCACCGGCCTTAAAAATACTCACGTATTGCCGTGTACGCTGCGCTTTTTCAGGCCGTTGCGCCTTGCCCCGCATCGCCTGATCCCAACCTGACAAAGTAGAACTAAGCGCGCGATAGAAAACTCGATCTTGCAATAAAGCCACTTGGATTCAATCGATCGAGTGTCCGCTATCGAGGAAATCGAAGGGCTGGTTGACCGACTGTTCTTGGTCGGCTTGATCCTTTCGTTGTTGTACAATACTTTTCACCTTCGCATGGTCGGTGACCGGGAAGCCGCAATCAGCCGCAACTCGCTGTCTACGATGCTGAGTCTCGGCGCAACAATTGGAGATGTTTGGATTGCCGATTCGCTGCTACCATCCAACATACGTAAGACTGACGGAGTCGTAGATGCATCGAATAGCAATTGCAGGGTTGTCTGTTTTGGTTTGCACGGTGGGATGCGTTCTCACGAAGCCAACCGCTTCGAATTCTAGTGCAACACCGGTATCAAACTCAAAGTCGCAGACTTCTGAATTGCCTGATTATTCCGTAGCATCAAAGAGTGGACGTGCGCCATCGCCCGCAACCGACAATCGCGCGCAATCGGCACAGAATTCAATTGCCGCGGCGACACGCTCTGAAGATACGACGAATCGCGCGGACGTTGCGCGGAGCGAGTCGCTTACTGCGAAGAGTTCTGCGAAGCCGGTAACTCCAGATAAAGCTACGATGCAGCCGGAAACCCAAGCCGCCACTTCGGCTCCAGTCGTCAAGACGTCGGGATCGCCGCCGCTTGATTTGGCTACATTGCAGCAGCGCTTAAGAGAAACTCACGCTATTGGCGTGTTCGCTAAGCTTTCTCTCAAGAATCAGATCGACGATTTGCTCGGTGAGTTTCGCGATTTCTACGCCGGTAAAATGAAAACCCCGCTGGCGCGCCTGCGAGAGCGCTATGATCTATTGGTTATCAAGGTGCTCACTTTATTGCAGGACAGCGATTCATCGCTCGCAGCGGCTATCTCGGCATCGCGAGAAGCAATCTGGAGCATTCTCGCGGACCCCAAAAAGTTCACGCAAATAAGTTAGACGACGGGAGCTATCATGAGTCAGCACTTAATTATGCTTGCAGTTGCGTCGACGTTACTTTACGCCGCATCTTCGTACGGCGCCGAAGACGCATCGTTCAAGGATCTCAAAGCAACGATCGCATTACAGGGCATGTCATGCGATCAAGTGGTGAAGGCGAAACGCAACGGCGACAGCGACTACACTGTCTCTTGTAAGGATGGCAATCGCTATCGCGTTTTTGTGAATGCGCAGGGACGCGTCATAGTCCAAAAACAATAACCCGCGAATCTTTGCGTCTGGCGAGTACTTTATGCTTTTGCAGCCTAGAATTCCCGACAGTTTACGCGAGCGCTTTTGGCGGCAGAAACAAGTGGACCCCGACTATACCGAAAAGGACTTTGCGTCGGCGACCCGGTCTCATTGTCGAGCCACGCATGTGGCAGAGTCCGCTGCGAAATAGAATTAGTAATAGGTGACTGTTAGCAGCGGCGCATGAAACTGTCGATTCGACCCAGTAGTGTCGTTAATTTCAAGCAATACAGGGATAGGTGGACCTAAATCCTCCAATACGCGCAGCTGAAAGTCCATGACTCTCAGCCGCTGTGCTTCCACCATCAGAGAAGTCACATCAATTGACACGTTGGTACCGACATCAGCTGGAGAAAGCGATATGACTCTTGCGAACGTCAGCTGCGGCTGCACCGTACGATCAAAATCAGTCGCAAGCAGCGTCGGTGGTTGAAAGGACACAAGCTCGATACGAATGGAAATCCTGCCGTCAATGGGTTGGATATTTTTGACAAATAAATCAAGGAACGCTGAATCGATGGTGGTGTAAACCGGTATCCCTCCAGCACCTGTCAGTGGGAAGTCTAGGAACGCCCTGAACTCCGTGAATCCGACAGGATCGATGCCGGCGAACACACTTTGAACAGATGGAGACATCCCCTGGGTTACATTCAATGAAGTCGGCGATGTCTGTTCGATATCGCCGTCCAAACCAGAGTCGCTAAGTATTTGGGTAGTGGTTGTCGGCGGTGCGACATAGCCACCGCCATGGTTACCGCCACCGTCATAGTTACCGCCACCGCACCCTGCAAGGCTGATCGAGGCGCAGATTATGGCAGTCGTGACTGTTCTAACGTAGATCATCGCGGTTTCCTGTTGTCATCTATATCAAAGGAGCGAACAGCGGCTCAGGCACACTCAGTGTGCTGATACCACGAACTCAATTGCCCGATTACCGTATATGCGTTCCTCCTCCGCATCTGTGCGGTTGCGAACCCAGTCCGCCGCTTTTGCACCGCCACCAAGGAAACAACATCAGGGAACTCGATTCAAGCACACTTTCCATCTTGGTGACGGCTTAACGCTGGCAAACGATTGTCAACCGATCGATACACAAAGACTTAATGCAGCGCCATTTAACTACACCATCGCTTAACGTTTGCTGAATGGTGGTGTGTATCGGAGCTTCCGGAGAGTACGTAGCAAAAAGTCAGTGACCCAGTGCCAATACATGATCCGCTGGCGGCAAGAAACCCGCCGAACAATGCGCCGCCCAAAGATCATTTCACAGTCGTCTATTGGGATCCGCGCTATGGAGGTCACTCGCTCGATCCATTTGCATCCGTGCCGAAACAGCTCACGATCGATCGGTATGCGGATGATCTCGGTATTCCGGTCGATGGCTTGCGCGCCCGATTTCACAAAGACAAGGTCGTATTGCTCGGGCATTCAAAATGAATTTGTTTGGTTCGAAAACTCGGCCCACAGCCCGAACTTTGAAGAGTCGGTGAAGTTCAACGAGTGGATCGTTCATCAATTACGCGGCATAAACTGAAATACGCTCATGCCGAAGCTTTGGAGCGCGACTATTCCTATGTCTGCCTTGCTGCGAACTAGACCACGTGATCAAGCGGCCGCTCCCGTTCGCTTTGGCGCTTTCGTACTCCGCTATTTCCCACGTCGTCCGCACATCTGCCGCGCGGTTGCGTTTTTTCTAACACGAATAGGTGAGCGATAAATCAACATCGCGCCTCGCGGCTGCGACAAAGCCAACGCGACCGAGATGCCACCGCAAAGACCGCCCCATGCGAGCACTTGCCATGCGCGGCGCGGCAGACTGAAAGAGTTGCGAAAACTTACGACCGGCGCGGTAGCGGTCAGCAGTCGATCGAACAATGTCACGACAATCACAGTGATCGCCGGCATGACGACAGCAAAAGAGAATTTGATCAGAATGACCTCCACGCCGATGAGTATGACTGGCGCGATGCTCATCACGCCGATGCTCGGCGGCAAACCGATGAAGCGACGATTGACGTACGCCATGAGCGCCGTCACCACCGAACATATCGCTCCAATATCCACGGCATGCATCTTCGCCAATTGAAACCGGATCGCCGGGCGCAATTCTTTTTTGTGCGCGAGGTAACGTGGAATTGTTTTTCCTCGCTTTTGCCGATGGCGCTTTCTCAGCGATCCGGTCCCGCGTTGGTTCCGCCGATTTGAATACCGATCGACGCATTGCGACCGACGGTGGAGCACACGGACGATAACGTCACGTACTGCCAAATCTTAGCCGCTTTAGGATGATCGTTATCGATGAGCAATCGTGTAATGCCGGCATGAGCAAATGACGATGCAACCGACCACGCGACCACTGCTTTTTCTTTGGGTCTCTCGCCAAGCAGCCACGCAGATTCCACTTCGACATATCTCGAATCGCGCGTGAGACTCAGCGTTTGCGCAGTATCGATTGCATGCATCGCCTGCCAGGCAACTTCATTGGGCTCCCGTAACGCGGCGCAGCCGGTAAGCAACGCCATCGAAATCGAACACACAAGAGCGGTGAGACGCGGCATACGCAATGAACCCTGAACTTGTTCATCGTTTATGTGCAGCCGAGCAATCGGCCTACGCAAAACGACGAGTAAACTCACTACGGTCTGCCACGAGCTAGGAAGACCGTTCCGTTGTGTGTATCGGCAGCGTCAGGTTGCGACTTGATCGAATCGGATCGGAGCGACCCGAAAGTGTGAGGTCACTTCGTGTTGGAACGATGGCGACACATTGCGTCGTGTCGGCGATTTTCTAATGCTGACGAATCAACAACACGGCAACAATCAGCGCCAGAATAAGCGCCACGCCTTTCCAGAACGCCACGGGATTCCGTTCGATGAGCGGTACGCGAGTTCTATTTAGAAAGACGGCGTTCGGATGACGTAGATCGTATATGAACTCGGAGAGTTCTTCGTAGCGTTTGACAGGATTTGGATGAACCGCTTTACGTAGCACATCGTCGATCCACGCGGGAATTTCACGGTTTTTATTGAGTACAGAGTGGTACGCCAAGTTTCTTTGTGCGGCGACGGTTCTGGATTTGGCGACTTCGGCGCCGTATGGCAACTTGCCGGACAATAGCTGATACGTAATCACGCCCAACGAAAACAAGTCCGAACGCGGCGTTCCGTTTTCTCCCAAGAAGTATTCCGGTGCGGTGTATTGCGCAGTGCCGAGTATGTTGCTTCGTTCGGTCGGCGTGCCGATTTCCGTAATGCCTGCCACTCGCGTCGAGCCGAAGTCGATGATCTTCACCGTGCCGGTGTTGTCGATCATGATGTTATCGGATCTTAAATCCTGATGGAGCATTTCAAGCCTGTGAAAGGCGAGCAGCCCCTTGGCGATTTGTTCAACGATTCGACGCACCGTTTCCACATCCGGCTTTGGATTGTCGATCATCCATTGAGTCAATGTCTTCCCGTCGATGAATTCCGTCGCAACGTATAAGTAGTTGCGCTTGCGAGTTTGCGCACACGGTTTAAGCACGTACGCACTATTGATTCGCCGCGCGATCCAGTCTTCCATTAGAAATCGCTCCAAATAGACAGGGTCGCCTTGCAGATCGATGGACGGCGTTTTGATAATCACCTGAGTCTTCGACTCCTCGTCAACGGCGAGATAGACGTGACTGCGACTGCTGGCGTGAACCTCGCGAACAATTCGGTATCCGTCGAAAAGCATTCTGGCTTCCAGCAGTGGCGGCGGCGGCAGTTCAGTCGCTTTTTGCGAAGCCTCGCCGGCACCGGACATCGGTAGCTCATCGATGCGCACGATCTGGACGGTCAGATTGTCGCTGCTACCTTGCTTATAAGCCTCGGCGACGATGCTCTTCGCTGCTGCATCTAGATCGAGTTCATGTTCGTTGATGGCGTCGATGATGTAACCGGCATCGAAAAATTCATAAACGCCATCGGTTGTCAGCAAGAAGACTTCGCCCTTCTCGACTTGTAAAGCGTGATAGTCGATTTCAAGTTGAGGAGTACTGCCCAGCGCGCGACTCAGATAGCTCTTGTCCGGCGAAATCCAGACTCGATGATCGTTGGTCAGTTGCTCCAACGACTTGTCATGCACTCGGTAGATTCGCGAATCGCCCACATGGAAAATGTGCGCCGTCGTAGACTTGATCACCATGGCGCTTAAGGTGCACACATAGCCTTTATCTTTGTCGTATCGATACTGGCTTTGAAATGTTTGCGAATGCAGCCACGAATTGGTCGCCGTCAAAACCTGATGTGCCGATTTTTTAACCGACCATGCCTCCGACGTACAGAAATAATCTTCCAGAAAGCTCTTTACAGTCGCCTCGCTGGCGGCCTGACTTACGGCGCTACTGCTGATGCCGTCGGCCAATGCAATGGCGATGCCTTTTGCGCTGAGCTGCGGCTCGTTAGGAATGTATGCGCCGTGAAAATCTTGATTGATTTCTTTGCGGCCCCTATCGGAATGCTGCCCAATGGATATTTTTAGATGCGTGGGCATGCCTCTCATATTAGCGAACGATTCGACCGGTAAATAGCCTCGACCAACATCGTAGTCGATTTTGTCGGCCGAGGCCGTTTGATTCGGCCCGGAGATTCGCTCGGAGACTCAATTGGAGATATTTGCGCCTCACTCGCCAGACTTTCTGATTATCCTCTCTTGTTATCCTCTCTTGTTATCCTCTCTTGGGAGCGGTCTTAATGTGCGTGGCGTACAAGGTGAGCCCAGTGAACGCGATGCCACCCACCATATTTCCCAGCACGGTCGGAATCTCATTCCAAATAAAGTAATCCCCAATCGAAAATGCTCCATGCATCATCAACGCCGACGGAAACAGAAACATGTTAACAACCGAATGTTCGAAGGTCATGTAAAAGAAGACCATGATCGGCATCCACATCGCGATCACCTTACCGCTAACGCTGGTGGAAATCATGGCGCCCACCACACCGGTGGACACCATCCAGTTACACAGCATGCCGCGAACAAATAGCATCAACCATCCCGACAAGCCATATTTTTCGTATCCCAGGGTGCGCGCGACGCCGATATTGGCTATAAATTTACCGACCGGATCGGGTTCAGTGGAAAAGCCGTGCGTAAAGACAATCGCCATCAAGAAGGCAACCGTTAACGCTCCCAAAAAATTTCCTACGAACACGAGTCCCCAGTTCCGCAAAACGCCGCCAACCGTCACGCCCGGTCGTTTATCGATCAATGCCAGCGGGCACAAAACAAAGACGCCGGTGAGCAGGTCGAAACCAAGCAAATACAACATGCAAAATCCGACCGGGAACAGTACTGCGCCGACGATCGGAACGCCGGTCTGCTGATTGATCGACACCGCAAACACGGCCGCCAACGCGAGAATAGCGCCGGCCATGTATGCACGTATCACCGTATCTCTGGCGGACATGAAGATTTTGGATTCTCCAGCATCCACCATCTTGGTGACGAATTCCGACGGGACCAGATAGGACATGACTTTTCCTCTGACTTGGAAGTGAATACGAATAGATCTATTTGTAGGCAGCCGCCCATTAAGGCGCCGTCTGCGCTTACAAGCAGATAGCTATGCAAAATAGGCACCAAGTGGGAAAGCCTGATTGAATCCGCGGCAATTTGCCGAATCGGCTCGCTTTAGAGGTTTGTTTTGGCGCTAGCGTGGTGCAGCGCTGTCGATGACTGAGCAATTAAAGTGCTCGGTCATTGTTCACGTGAGCGATCGCCGACGCCGGAATCCTTGGTGACGCTCCACACTTCAAGTAAATCATTGTTTTGTCGCGACTCGCCCTTTGCAATGTTGCGCACGATCGCGTCGAAGTAGTTGGCACGAAGGCTGCGAAGAGCTTCTCGAAGGCAGCGTCGCAATTGATGCGCGATTGCCGCCGTTTCGCCTAAACAACACGGGGAAACACACAATGACTCGCAATGATGTAACCGACCAGATTGTCGCCGCTACAATTTCGAAAAGCTTGAAATGGTCCGACTTGGCGAAGACCTTGGGCACGAGCAAGGAGTGAGCAACAGCGGCGTTGCCAATCGGTGTGAGTTCCATAGCGTCATCGCGTCGCGACTCTTCTTCTTAAGACCAGCAACGCAATGCTTGCCATGATGAACGCACCGCCGATGAGAGTTTGCAATCGCAAACGTTCATCCAGCACTAGCCATCCGATGATGACGGCAATGAGCGGCGTCACTACGGAAATCATCATCGCCATGGTCGACTCTACTTTTCCAAGCAGCCAATAGAACAACCAAAACGCGGCGATTGTTCCGATCACGCTGAGATAGAGGATTGCCGCTGCTGCTCGCCATGTCTAGTGATAGTTGAGCGGGCTTCCTTCAACAATAAGACTATATGCGATGATCGGCGGTAATCCACAAATCATCTGACCGAACAAAAGCGTCGCGGGATGAAAGCCGCCACCCTGAGCTTTAACCAATATTGCCGCTTGCGAGGCAGTGTAGGCACTTACCACGATTCCGACGCTGCCGGCAAAAGCCATCGTGCCTTGCGCTTTGAGTTGTTCGCTGAAGATCGCCGCAACACCGGCGACCCCCAAGCACACGGCCACAACTTTCTTTTTAGTAATGCGCTCGCTCGGAAGAAATATCCAAGCAAGCAGCAACCCGAATAAGCTGATCGTCGTTTGCAGTAGAGCCGCTAGTCCCGAGGAGATATATTGCTCGCTCCAAAATACCAAGCTGTAATTAAAGGAGAACTGCAATATGCCGGTGAGCGCGATCAGTCGCCATTCCTTTGCCGAGCTGGGCAACGAGAGCTTTCGTGCGCGAAGCACGGCGAACAAGATGACGGTCGCGAGAATAAATCTGATTCCCGCAAAGCCGATGGGTGGAAGATCGCCAAGCCCGACCTTGATCACCATCCAGGTGGAGCCCCAGATCAAGCAGAGAATAAGCCAGACAATGGCGGTAAGTTGCAAGATTTTTACTCGACGGTGTCGCGTTGCTGCGATTGCAATATGCCAATACTATCTATCGTAGCGGACGCTTGCCGCTTGCGATGTAAATTTATAGCGTTCGTCTGAAACTGCCCGTTGCGCTCTAAGAATTGTTGGCTCGTCAGCGGCAGGTCCGAAGCGCTCGCATCCGATTGGTGTACCATCGCGCGCCAGACTCTAAACCATATGTAGGTGTCCGTCATGACATACGCCGCTATCACGGGTTGGGGGAAATGCATGCCGCCCGCGGTGCTCGACAACGCCGGGTTGACAACGTTTTTCGATACCACGGATGAATGGATCACTTCGCGCACGGGAATCAAAGAACGACGCATCTCGCATGTGCCGATGACCACGTTGTCGCATATCGCTGCGGCACGCGCGCTTGCTTGCGCCGGTCTCGATGCAGCGGACGTCGATCTGATTATTCTCGGCACCGTATCCGCCGATGAGCAAGTACCGAACACGGCATCCGGCGTGCAGTGGTTGCTCGGCGCACACAATGCAGCGTCGATCGACATCAATACGGCATGCACCAGTTTTCTCTACGGCCTCACGACGGCAACGGCGATGATTCGTACCGGCGTGGTACGTAACGCGGTCGTGATCGGCGTCGAAGGCATCTCGCCGTACATGGATTGGTCGAATCGAAATGTGGCGGTGTTGTTTGGCGATGGCGCGGCCGCCGTCGTCTTGCAAGCAAGCGATGAACCCGTCGGTGTCATCGCGGAAAAACTAGGCTGCTACGCCGACGCACGACACACGTTGCGTGTGCGTGGCATGGGAACTATTTACGGCAACAATGAACTCCAACTCGGCGATACGCGCTGGGACTTCGATGGTCCAGAAATATTTAAGCGCGCCGTAGAAGGCATGAGTCAAGCGGCGGAAGACGCGCTCGCGCGAGCCGGGATGCAGATATCCGATGTGGGGCTCGTCGTTCCGCATCAAGCGAATTTACGTATCGTCGAAGCGGTAGCGAAGCGCTGCGGCGTTTCCATGAAGCGTGTTTTCCTCACCGTGCAACGCTACGGCAACATGTCGTCCGCCACGGTGCCTGTTGCCCTTGTAGAAGCGCTCGAAGAAGGACGAGTGAAACCCAATTCGATTGTGCTCACGCCCGCATTCGGCGCAGGTCTCACCTGGTGTGCGCACGTCATTCGCTGGGGTTCGCGCGTCGAACCGCTCGGCACCAGCGATCTCGCACTTCCCGCGTGCGACAAAACCGCCGTCGAACTTATACAAGACGTTATTCGCCGCAAGGGGAAAACGGACAAAGGCTTCGACGTGAAATTACCGGCGCGGTAGTTATTCAATCGGCAATTCGTTCTGTTTTCTATCTTTGTCTGTTCGGCCAACGCGTAAGTGTGCTCGGTCGGCAGGTAGAGAAATAGCGAACTCGATGGACTAACCTGCCATCTTCATTTTCGACGCCGCCGCATGCAGGCTCATCGTAGCGCTTGGCCGCGCATTAACTCGCGCGAACCAGTCCGACAAGTGTTTGAGATCGGCGTCGAGCGGTTGACCGACGTCTTTGCAAAAATCAACGCAGCAATAGAGCACGATATCGGCTAGAGAAAACGTATCGCCTGCGATGTATTCGCGATTGCCGATCAATCCGTTCAACCATTCGCGTCCGGCTCTGGCCTTAGACTTAAATCCGGCAGCCGCATCGGGCAGACAGATCATGCGATTGCGAAAAATATCGATGCCTTCCGCGAATCGAAATCCAGCCAACATGTGTTCGGTGATATTGAGTTCTACGCGACGCACCCACATGCGCGTCTTGGCTCGTTCGATGGCGTTCGCGCCGATCAATACCGGTGTCGGCTGCAACTCTTCCAGGTATTCGCAAATCGCCACGGTTTCGGCGATGACAACGTCATCGTCCAGTTCCAACGCCGGCAGTTGCCCTGCGGGATTCTTGTTTAGATACGGCGGCTGACGATTCGCACCGGAACGCAAATCGATTTCCTCGCTCGGGACGCTCACTCCTTTTTCAAGCATGAACATGCGCACTAAGCGCGGATTCGGTCCGAATGCATTCAATAATTTCATGTTAGATCGTTGTCGCTTCTGGAGTTAGGAATTTATGGCGCTGCAACTATCGTTCCCTGGTGATACAGAATCTTCCACCCGTCTTGAGTCTTCCGCCAGATGGTCGCTCGTCGCGTTGTACGTAGCTTATTCTGAAGCAGCGTATAGGTCAGCAAGTAGGTATCGGGAGCCAACTCAATGCAATGAAATTCGCTGGTTTCACAAACATCTTCGTGAGGTGCGGCGTGGCGATCTACGAGCAAATCGATCACATACTCGCGACTGTACCGACGACCGGACGCACCAACCTCGCAGAAGTTGGGGTCCGTCATGTTCTCAAAGTCGAGCCGCGTGGTCCCGAATTCGGGTCGATGAAAGATGGGCTCACGCCGCTTGAGCTCTTCGAGAATATTGTCGAGGACGAGTTGCATGATGAGATTGAATTGTCGCCGCAGACCAGCCAACTAATTTGTGACATTACTCCGACGGTAATCCCAGCGCAAACACCAACAGACAATTGACGGCAACAACGGCGAAACCAAGAAGCAGCAGGGACCGTCTCGGCAGATTTCTCATCTGTCGAGCGACCAAGAACGCGACGACACACTGAAGCATATAGAACAGCGCAAAGGCGCGTGAAGCATGAAGCGTAAGCGATAATAGCGTTGACGTTGGTCACCCAAGTGAGTGCAACCGTCACCAGTAAAATCAGCAGATAGGTGTAGCGAACCGACAGTTTGTGATCGACGATCTCTTGAATCAAACCGCCGGCTCCAGAATTATCGGCGACCGCCGCGCTGAACTGACTGCCGATTGCCGCGACAGAAATCAGCAATGGCAGAACAATCGCCACGGGCTTGGTCATACGGATAATCGCGGTCACGTCGACTTTGACGCCGATGCCGTCTTGAAACAAGACCGTAGCGAGAGCAATGAACAGCATATAGATGACCGCCGACACTAACTGTGCCGCACGCATCGTAGCGATTCGCTGATCGGCCGAGTGCTGAACTCCCAGATACCGAGAGGTCTCGAATCCCTGGACGACGATCAATAGACCCAGCAAAACGCGCACGTCATGAAAATTGATCTGCGACGAAACGAAACGTTCGCGAGCTGCCATTCGCCGCCGAACGCCAGATTAAGATTGTAAAAAGCAAGCCCCAAAAGCAGCGCGCCGATCATTCGACGGTTGTGAATTCCGAAAGCGGAATTGGCACCAGCTCCCATCCCGCTTTTGAAACGAACTTCCGCTTGAGGTGCATTACATTCTGTGTCGTCACGCTTGCGACGCTGTTGAGCTGCCGCAAGTAATCATCGGGAAACACCAGGGTGGTAACGCTCTGCTCAGTTGTACTCATGTCTTGCTCGCCGAACGCTTTGTTTAAACCGACGCGAAGGAGCATAGCTCCGAAGCGGTCGGGCGCGCAATGCGCGCGTATTTGAAACAATTGTTGGGGACCGACGTTGAATGTTGCCAATGTGTTTGCATGGGTGATGAGCTTACCGAAAGGCTCTGATTCTTGAAAGCTAAACGTTGCGACCAAGACAACAAGGGCAACTCCGATTTGTTTCTCGCAAACGCAGGCTGCAACGCGTAACGCTCACTACAAAACAAACCGTTTCAATTTCCGATTTGTCTAGTGCCGATGTTTCAACTTTCTTGCAAACTTTGCCGAAGCTGCTGTGCATTCAACATTGCGCA
>JAYTQU010000044.1:0-2896 GCA_043746555.1 Pseudomonadota bacterium
TTTGAAAATTTCACAAGCTCTGAGACTCCTGCAATTGGCGCACAAAGACGATCTCAGCGACCTACACAATCGGCGAGGATTTGAAGTGCCCGCCAAACAGCATTTAAGTTTGGCACGCACTCTGAAGCGCCATCTATTGCTGTTCTTTGCCGACGTCGACGGTCTAAAACAGATCAACGATAGGTTTGGGCATCACGAGGGGGATCGCACGCTGTTGCGAGTCGCGGCAAGTTTAAAAAAGACGTTTCGCAAATCTGATGCGACAGCACGCCTTGGTGGAGATGAATTCATTGCGGTTGTGCTTGAAGAACCTGGACGCAGTTCGGAGTCGATCGGTAAAAGGTTGCAATTTAACCTACAGCGTCTGGCGGCGGAAGAACCTCGCTATAGTTTATCCTTGAGTATTGGCGCGGCGCGCTTCGATCCGCAAGCGGCTACCTCTTTGCACAATCTGATGGTGGAGGCCGATGAGGCCTTGTACATGCAGAAAAGAGAGGCGCACGTTCCTATCCTGCCCGCACTACCGTCACGCTCGTGGATGCGACACGGCGTCGAGAGCGGAAAGCCGCGGCTACTCGCATGACTACTTTGTCGGTGCTGAATACGGCAGCGCTACCAACAACCAGCATCGGGCACATGCCGATGCCCGATGGAACTTTCAAGAGGTCGAGGCAAGTCGATGACAATAGGTAGGATTGATAGACGAATGGCGACAAGTATTGCCGCTCGTCTCGAGACCATTGATAGGCCTTTGATTCGCGAGATGGTCTCGATTGAAAATATCAGCACTCGTGGCGCCCGCATTCTTAGTGGTCGGCATTGGAACGCGCACGACCGTGTGACCATGTCTGGTTGTTGCGGCGGGTTCCGTGCATCCGCTGAAATTGTCTACTGTCACTCTCTCGATGATGGTCGATGCGCCATTGGCTTGAAATTCAATGAGCCCTTGGTCGAGTCGATATCTGAGATTTCTTACGACGTGTGAACAATCGTTCAAAAAACGACTCATGATAAACTGCGTGCGCAAAACTCTGCGCACGCATCACACGGCAAATTAGCGCGGCGGATAGGAAAAATAAGCGCTTTTTTTGGAAAAGCCAGCGGAAAGAAGCCAGCGCTGGACCGTTAGGGCGAGGCCATTAGCCGCATCGCTGACGCGCCAATGCTTAAGCGCAATGGGGTCCTGATGTAACGTCGCGTTTCTATCAAGCGCGAGTTGACCGCTCATGACCGCACGCAAGTCGAGCGCAGTCCTCGGCAATAGCCCAACCAATTCCGTGCGAGACTCGCCGCGGTCGATATCGATGCAGAACACTCTCGTCGATCGCTGCGCCTTGGTCATTGAATAATGGCACTCTCCAGATGTTGGCGGTTTACGCTTTTGGCAATGCTTGCCATTGACATTGCGCGATCCACTCGCGTGCGATAAGTTCAAAAGTATTTTCGGCATTATCGAGAGCGGTGAGGTTCGCAGTGCCACGTTTTTCACTGCACTTGAATCTACTCGGTCCGTGCGTTCTCACCCCACCCCAAAAATAGAAACGCCCGGTAAGAACCGGGCATTCTTATTTTGGCGGAGAGGGTGGGATTCGAACCCACGTACACCGGTGAAGATGTAACTGGAATTCCAGTCCAGCGCCTTCGGCCGCTCGGCCACCTCTCCTAAAACTTTGAATCTATCGCATTGAAACATCCGTGTACCGCTCCCAGCCAGCACATCCCTGTCCTGTCGTCCGAACGGCGCGACGACACTTTAAGTGTCCTCGCAAAGGCACCCGTTCGAACCCGCTCGGCCACCTCTCCGGAAACAGGCGGTAGGCGCGAGGCTGTGGGCACTTGGCCAGATCAGAATTGAGGGCGCGGAGATTACACGCCGCGCCGTTGTCCCGCAAACAATAACTCGTCAGTCGCAATATCAGGCTCGGGCCTTCGTGCTCAGTATCACGGCAACACAATTCCCACACTGCGCAACGCGTCCTCAACTTGCGCATGGTGTTGCGACGCCAAGGTAGTAAGCGGCAATCGCGTGCCATAACCCATCAATCCCCTACGTGCAACGGCCCACTTGACGGGAATTGGGTTGCTCTCTAGGAACATGGCTTTGTGCAGTATTTGCAATTTCGCATCAAGTTTGCGAGCGCCTTCGTAGTCGCGCGCCAGCGCCGCGTCCATGACAGCGCGCACTTGTTTCGGCGCGACATTCGCAGAAACCGAAATCACGCCTTGAAACCCCGCGAGCACGCACTCGCACGCCAGATCGTCATCGCCGCTGACTAGATTCATCCTTCCGCCAACGCGATTGAACAGCTCGCGATTGCGCGCTAGTGAGGCGGCTTCTTTGATGCCGACGATATTTACGCATTCCGTCAGGCGCTCAACAGTCTCGGGCAGCAGATCGACGCCGGTACGTCCCGGCACGTTATAGAGAACTTGCGGAATCGCGACCGCATTGGCGATGGCTTTGTAATGCTGATACAAACCTTCCTGACTCGGTTTGTTGTAGTACGGGGTCACGAGCAAGCAGGCGTCCACACCGGCTTCCTTGGCTAATTTGGTCAGCTCGATCGCTTCGCTAGTGGAGTTCGCGCCGGTTCCCGCCATTACGGGAACGCGTTTGCGCGCCGCTTGCACCACGCGCTTAACGACACCGATATGTTCGTCGACGCTTAGCGTGGGCGACTCACCCGTGGTGCCGACCGCGACGATAACGTTGGTGCCGCCTTCGATGTGAAATTCAACGAGACGTTCGATCGCCTCGTTGTCAACCGCGCCGTCCGCCTTCATGGGCGTGACCAGCGCAACCATACTGCCCCTAAATCTACTTTGAAACATGGGTGCCTCGCGAAAATACAAGGAGGCGATGCTACTGGGCCGAGCACCCGCCACGCAAGCAAGA
>JAYTQU010000045.1:0-1536 GCA_043746555.1 Pseudomonadota bacterium
CCCAACTCGCAGCGGAGGTAGTCGGCACCCTCGATCACAACGTCCGCCATGTGCGGGTCACGTTGTATCTCATCAAGTAGGGTGAACGCCGTGCCGCCATAGCGACGCCATAGCCGTGCACTAAGAGGCTCAGTCGAAAGTTTGGAAGTAAGAGCGTCAAGCTCGATTGACTTCGCACGATCGAAAAACGCGGCTCTTGCGCTTTCCTCAGGCTCGCCGTACCAACGATGCGACTCCTTCGGTATTTCAATGCCGAGCGGCCGCGCGGCCGCGACTATTTCGTCGCCGACGTTCAAACAATCGGTGAGCTTGCCGCCGAAGATGCTGATATGGCGATTGCCGACGTCCACTTCAACCGCGTGCTTACGCGACAGAGCAACGAAATCGCGACCGTCGGTGATGGTATTCGATTGCACCGCTAAGGGTCGCACACCGCAGCGTTCCGCGATGATGTCGCGCTCGCAAAGCGGTTTCGGAAGTCGCAAGCGTCGATTGATATTGTCGAGAATGAATTGGCGATCCATTGACGTAACTATTGTGGGTAGTGTCGTGACGCGCGTGTCGGTGGTGCCGATACAAGAGACAGATCCAAGCGGGATGACAAAGAACAGTCGGCCATCGTCCGCAAAAAAAGTGAGTACTCGGTGTGACGCCATCACTTGGGGCACGATTAGATGAACGCCCTTCGAGAACACATGGCGATGCGCGGTGGCTTCTTGGGTGAGCGCGTTGTGGTCGTCAACATGCGGCCCAGTCGCATTGATCAATACGCGCGAACGAATTACGCGTTCGGAGCCGGCGATTTCGTCACGCGCTCGCGTGTGCCAGAAGCCGTCGATACGCTTACCGCCGAGCGACCGCATATAGTTCACGGCTACCGCATCTCGATCCATGGCTCTGCGAACGAAACCAAACGTGAAGCGAGCGTCGCTGTCGACAAAGAACGCATCCGAATACTCGACGCCGCCGGGGCCTAGCGGCGCAACGATCGGTTCTTCCGTCGCGATATCGCGCGCACTAAGCAAACGCGGCGCACGTGTAAAGCAACCGCCGATCATCCAATAAAAGACGGCGGACAAATAAATGAATAGCCGATTCCACCGAAAGCCGTCTTCGATGCTGACAAAGAAACGAATTTCCTGCACCGACGATGGATAGGCGCGGATCAGTCGATTGCGGGAAGCGCACAGCTTTCGCACCAGTCCGATCTCTCCGGTCTCCAGATACTTGAACCCACCCCAGGCCAAATTCGACGATTCCTGACTTGAGCCGCTCGCGAAATCGCCGGCGTCGATCAGCGCCACGCTTGCCCCTTGTGCGGCGAGTGCCGCCGCGCTGACAGCGCCATTGATTCCGCCGCCAACAATTAATACATCGAACTCGCGGCGCTCGAGTTCGCGAATATTGTGTTCGCGAGGCGTCATCGCGCGATTGAATAAATCGGGCGGAACGAAAATGAATGTTGTCGGCGAAGTTTCACCAACTCAGATCGAGGCAGTTGAATGACGGTGGGGCGCATTTGATTCGACAAGTGAA
>JAYTQU010000046.1:0-2497 GCA_043746555.1 Pseudomonadota bacterium
CGGTGGCATGGATACGCGAGGGTACAACAAGAACGCCGGCGGCGGCTCGGTAATCGCAAGCTTAGAGTCAAATGCGATCTCTAAAGTCTTAATTCATAGAATTTGGTATCTACCGCCATAATCGGAAAACTTGCCGGCAATCGATCAACTGCAATTTCACGACAGCCGTGTTTTTCGTAGAACCGATGTGCCGCGAGAAATTTGGCTGTCGTCCCGAGATAGACGTCGCGAATGCGGTACTCCTTACACCAATCAAGCAATCTCTCGAGCAACCGCTTGGCGATTCGATATTCGGGACCCCGAAACGAAGGCTTGACGAACATTTTGCGCAACGCCGCTTGGTTATTCCCGATGTCGAGCAGTCCAATGGTGCCGACAACATCATTATCGGCCACCGCCACCCAGAAATTTCCGGTGCCGCGTTGATAGAATCCCGATATGTCTTGCAGATCGGGCTGAGCATCGAGTGTGATGGATATTCCAAACTCGATTTGTTGAATGGGAACAATGACCGACGCAACACCGTCGATGTGTTGAGAGTCGTACTGCACGATTTCGATCGTCATTCGAGCAACCTCATGAATCACGACGCGTCGATTTTCACCATAGCATGAGTCTGTCGAGATTCCGAACTGCACACTTCATCGCAACTGATCAGGTGAAGCGCATTTGGCGTCATGCGGCCGAAGCAAGTTTCTTGGAATGAGGCAAGTTGGCCGAGCAGTTTCGTCGACGGCGCGGCGGTAAAGCGGCACAGTGTCAGATTGCCGAAAAGAACATCGTTGGATGCGTACACTTTGTTATCGACAATGCCTGCGCGTTGAAGTGCGCGGTCGAGCATATGCACTGCTTCCCGGAAGGATACTGTTGCGAACGCGCGTATAACAATGCTGGACGGAAATCTGGCGAGACCGCTAAGTTCAAAGTCGAAGATTGGCAGCGATGGCGTAACCTCGCGTAGCACGTCGCTCGCGACTTGAATATCCCGATCGGAAAAGCCTCGCGGCGTCGCAGCCGTTCTTATGCTCTTGACAGTGACATGCAATGTCTCCGGCGAATAATAGTGATGTTGGCGGTCGATCGCAGCGAGCGGCGCAATCACTTGGTCGTGGATTCGTGCGGCGACTGCGGTGGACGGAAACGCAACAACGCTTAAGCAAGTAGCGGCATCGCCGTACGAATCTCGGGTTGGAACAGTCGACCCGACGGCATCGCCGTTCGAGATCGCTGCAAATACTTTTTCTTGAGCCGCGACGAACTCGATTTCCGAATTCGACTTCCGATACATATCCGCTCGCATCGTGATTGGGAGCGTTGCGGGTCGTCGTTGGTGTTGACGTGCGCTATTCGCCGGCGGCGAGCCTTAACATTTCCATCACGCCTTGAATTTGGATAATCCAATAGACGACGGCAGTCAGGATCATTGTGCCAGCGATGACACCCGAAACGATTTCACGAGTAGTGGTTTTGTTGTCCGAGGTCATGGAAGTGTCCGTTGGAAAAAAAGATTTAGGAAAAGCCAATCCATCGGCCGGAGGCGGCGACGATGAACCATACCGAGATCGAAGCTAGGCCGACGAGCTTAAGTGTGATCGGTTTGAGTTGTGCATGGTCGCCGGCCAACAATGGCTTGCGAATTAAGAAAGCAAACAAGATGCCGGTTGCGAGTGCTGTCATCTTTACCCAAAAATAAGTGTTGTGATAGCACTTCACTGCAATGCCGGACAGCATAAAGAAACCGGTGATGAGCGATACTACCAGCGCCCATTTGAACCAGCGGTGTGCGCCGTCGGTTACGATCTTCGACGGGACATCGCGCAGAATGACATTCATCAATCGCAAGTCGGACGCAAACACCGCGCCACCCAACACAGCGAGCGCCAACAGATGAACCGCTTCAATAGTTGCAAATGTCGCGCCCTTATCTTTGACGAAGGTGCCGATTGGCCCTTGCTCTAGCGCTGTAAATGCTGACAATACGTCCATTAGATGCTCCGAAAAGATTCTTAGATTCCGATACTAGGGGCAGTTTCCCGTTTACTGAATGTTGCAACCGGTTGCCCAAGTCATGAAGGGACTGAGATCCGGGCCGCAATCGAACCAGTCGTAGGCGATGAAGCGACCGCATACAACGATGCCCACCCACAAACTGATTGATAGCGCGGCGGCGACGCGCGTGCGCTTCGGCGGTTTCTTGTCGGTGTCCCACGTGGCGACCGATCGATTCATGTGCCGATGAAACAATATGGCGTTAATGGCCGCGGCGATCAGCAGAATGAATTTGATGCGAAACCAGATGCTGTGTTCATAGCGCACCGGAACGGAGTAGAACACCAAGAGTCCCGTAATCACCATGATCGCAAAGCCGAAAAACATCGGCTTGCCAAGGCGATCCGCAACTTTCGATGCCGGAATATCCGTAAAGCATAGGCCCAACATGCGCAAATCAATGATGAGCAGCATTCCCAGGCTGATCATGAGGAACAAAACGTGCGTG
>JAYTQU010000047.1:0-1887 GCA_043746555.1 Pseudomonadota bacterium
GTTGCCATCATCCGTAGCCAGCATTTGTCCTCTCCTGCGAGAGAGCTTTGATGGCGCGCATACTCGATTGCAAAACTATTGCGTCTCCCATCGAGTAACGCAGTGAGACCTTGAATAACCTGCACCGCATCGCCGGTGTGATTCGCAGCGGCGCGTTTGCAGACATCGAGATACGAGTCACCAATCTTGCAGGCGGGATCGTCGAAGCCGTGCGGCGCGCCATTGCAGCGCCAAGCATCGTTAACAGCGACGATGCGGCCATCCGCATCGAGCAACGCGACATGAGCGGGAAGCGAACTTAAAATCGCGCTATTGATTTCGGCAAGTCGGCGTTGCGCTCGTTCGATGGCGCGTTTCTCGTCGCGCTCATGCCGCATACGCAATGCATTGGCGACGGCCGGACCCAAGCGAGTGAGACGATCTTTGAGCAGATAATCCGTCGCGCCCAAGCGCATGCAACGCACCACCGTTTCTTCGCTGACGGCGCCGGTAAAAACGATTAACGGAATTTCGCTGCCGAGCTCATGCATTACGCCGAGCGCAGCGACAGCGCCGAAGCCCGGCACCTCGTAGTCGGCGATGATCGCGTCGGGATTCCAGGCGAGACCGCTGCGAAACTCCGCTTCGCTGGCCACGCGCCGCCACTCAAGATCGGGCCACGTGCCCATCAGTACTTCGGCTGCGAGTTCGGCATCGGAAGGCGTGTCCTCGATGATGAGGATGCGCTCGATGACGTGAAGTCGTTCGGTGTTGAGAGCGCTCATCGGTCAGGCTCTTCGCAATTTTGTTAGCCGGGCATCGACGTTGAGTCACGATGTTTAGCATCGGTTCCAAGCGCCGAGGGAAAGCGATGTTACGACGAAGTCCCGGTAGATTTTCCCTGAGCTATGGTAGCCCAAGTCCGAAGACCGCTATCCTTTCGGGATGGCATCGCACGCAGGAAGAGGGTTTGCGGAGCTGACAACCTCATCGTTGGGGCTCAATCAGTGGATTTCCGGCAGTGGATTTCCGGGTGGGTTCCGATGGAGCTACTCCCCAGCGCGGAGGCTTCATGACGCCGACTAACCGACTTTTCCGATGGTAAATACAGCAGTTGCCCCGCCATTGGAATTGCGGTCAAGTCGAATGTGTCCGTTGTGCCGCGTGATGATGCGTTGCACAGTCGCCAGGCCCATGCCGGTGCCGGCAAATTGCAGGTCGCTGTGCAATCTTTGCAGGGGTTTGAACAATTTGTCGGCATAAGCGGTGTCGAAACCGATGCCGTTGTCCGTAACGAAGAACTCGCCGCTCGGCGTGAGGCCGATCTCGACGATCGGCGTTGCTTGATTCGCGGTGAACTTCCACGCGTTGTCGAGTAAGCATTCGAGCGCAAGGCGCAATAAACGCGGGTCGCCGTGCGTCACCATGTTCGGCGTTATGACTATTTTGACGCTGCGGTCCGGATATCGGTTCGCAATGGCAGCGGTAACTTCTTCGCAGAGACGACTGAAATCGACGTCGCGAAGAAGCATTTCCGCGCGCGCGATGCGCGATAGCGCCAGCAGTGCGTCGATCAGTATCGAGAGTTTGTGGCTCGCTTGTTGAATGCGTTCCAAGTAGTGACGGGTTTTGGTTGCATCGAGGTGGTTCGCGTCGACCTGATTCGTGTTTCCCCGGTTCGAATCGGAATCGATTCCTTCCAGCAGCGCTTGGCTGAATCCCGATAAACTTCGCAACGGCGCGCGCAGATCGTGCGACACCGCATAGGCAATCCCGTCCAGTTCTCGGGACAGGATAGCGTTCTGTTGTGTCAGCTGCGCCACTTGCTGTTCTAATTGCGCGATTCTTTGCGCTTGCGGGTCGGGAGCATTCACGTGCGCAAGCTCATGTCATTGGGCGCGCGCTTAG
>JAYTQU010000048.1:0-5254 GCA_043746555.1 Pseudomonadota bacterium
CGGAACGCATCGCGCGCTTTGGTAAACGCGAAGTGGCGCGCTTACTCAACAATCCTGGAATCGTGCGCAATCGGTTGAAAATCGCCGCGGCGATCGGCAATGCAAAGGCATTTCTGAAAGTGCAAAGCGAACAAGATTTCGCCAAATACATGTGGGGCTTTGTGGGCGGCAAACCGATCGATCACAAACTCAAGTCACACAAGACTATTCCGGCGACCAGTCCCGAATCGGACGCGCTGAGTAAGGACCTAAAAAAGCGCGGCTTCAAATTTGTCGGCAGCACGATCGTTTATGCACACATGCAAGCTACCGGAATGGTGAACGACCACCGAACGGATTGCTTTCGCTATCGAGCGTGTAAGCAGCCGGCAAAATAAACGTCACTCACCCGCGATCCACTCCACCTGCACACCGCCTGCACCGTCCGGCGAAAGTACGCGGTGCAAATCCGGCAGCAATTCGCGAAGTTGTTCGTCGAGTTGCCACGGCGGGTTTACCATTAACAATCCCGAACCGTTGAGCCCAAGCGGCGAGTCGCTCGGTTTAATATTGAATTCCGATATCAGCAGTTTCTTCAGACCGCTGTCGATTAACGTGCGGCGCAATCGTCGGTCGGCGTTCCCCTGTTTGATCGGATACCACGCGCAGTAGATTCCGTTGGGCC
Organism: Pseudomonadota bacterium; assembly: GCA_043746555.1. Classification (GTDB taxonomy): domain Bacteria; phylum Pseudomonadota; class Gammaproteobacteria; order Steroidobacterales; family Steroidobacteraceae; genus CAZQYC01. Next base: position 665 of record JAYTQU010000048.1, read on the forward strand.
AACGCGCATACGCGTTTCGCAACGCGTTCGCAAGATCGTCGAATTCAGTATCGTTTTCGTACGGCGGGTCGAGCAAGACCAGACCGCGATTTTCTTTGGGCGGCAAATGCGCTTTGAGCGCCGCGTAACCGTCGCCTTCTTCCACCGATACACGCTTACGTCTACCGAGCGCACGCTGCAGTTCGTTCGCTTCTTGCGGATGACGCTCGACAAACACGGCGCGATCGTTTTCGCGTAGCATCGCAGCGGTGAGCAGCGGTGAACCCAAATACGACTGCGCGGTCGAACCCACTGACGAGAGATAGCGTTGCAACAACGGAATCGAAGTGTCCGCCGCTCGCAGACGATCGATGCCTTGCCGCCATTCGCCGCTGCGTTGCGCTTCGTTCGACTGCAGGTCGTACTTACCCCGCCCTGCGTGCGTATCGAGAACGAAAAACGGCGCGGACTTTTTGAGCAAATGTTCGAGCAGGGTCAGCAATACGACATGCTTGTGCACATCGGCGAAATTTCCGGCATGAAAGGCGTGTCGATAGTTCACGGACGTATTGGTGTGACCAACAAGGGCGTTTATGAAAGCGAAAACATTTCAGGCAATTGTACTAGCGAATGTATTGGGCCTCGGCCTTTGCGGTGCTGCGGCTGGGCAGAACGACGCCGCGGCAACAGCGGTGACGGTGTTAGCCCGTAAGACACTAGCCAAGGAATTACATATCGAAGCTTCAACAATTGCTGTCGTATCCACCGACCCGCACACCTGGCCGGATAGCAGTTTGGGATGCGGAAAACCCGGCTCGCAATCCGTGCAGGTGCTGTCACCGGGATTCGCGATCATCGTCAAAGCGCGCAACGAAATTTATCGCATCCATGCAACCGAAAAATACGCGATCGTGTGCGCCGGCGCGACTCGATGGGGACGCCTCGATCACCGCGGTGGGCGCAACGTCGGACTGCCGCTGAAAAACCTCAACGCTAAGATCGACGAGGCCCGTCAGGACCTCGCGAAGAAACTCGGGATTTCCGCCGCCGACGTAGCAGTGCTCAACTTGGTTGACGCCGAGTGGCCCGACAGCACAATGGGCTGCCCGGCGAGCGGCGAACAAATTCGCAAGCAACCAACGAAGGGATATCGAATTCCACTAAGTTATCGCGGCCGCGTGTACGCGTATCACACCGATTTGAATCGCGTGCGCGCGTGTCCGCCGATTGAAACGCAATAAAAATGCCGCGACGGCTCGCGCCGCTGCGGCCGTCTTCGATTGCAATTGAAACCCGGCTAATTTGTCGCCGCATCTTTCGATGCGGCGACAATCGACCAACCTATTGCCGACCAGCCTACTTCGAGAACGACAATCCGATCTGTCCGAACGCCGCGTTATTTTGGAACAACCACAGCGAGACACCCGATCCACCGCTCATTTTGACATCGATCTTGTCGTTCGGTCCGACCCCGAAGCTATTCATGTCTGGGACGATTTCTTTGCCCAGATCCACCGCGCCATGTTGCACGTCCTGGCTGCTATCGCTGCCGTTGATCGCATGCAGGGTGTAAGTGAACTTCTCGGACAACAAACCGCCATAGCTCGCTAGCGTGAACGGCAGAATGGCGACACGGTCGTTATAGTCCCAACTACGCACCTGCCAATCGATGAAGCCATCGCCCGTCTTGGTGTCGAATTGCGCGGTGACGTACGTGCCAGGCGCGGCGCTCGGCACCAAGTAAGACAAATCGATCGCCAACAATTCAACGTCGTCAACGCCATCGCCGTCGAGATCGACGAACACGTCGAAGATCAGACTTGAGATGTGATTGAAGATTCGCTCGGTGGCCACGCCAAGTTCGAGCACGTCGCCACCGTATGCCGCGGGATCGGCGCGGCGGAAACCCACGGCGGCAATCGAATTGCTGGTGCCATTGAGTTGTTCGCCGCCGAGTTTCGCCAAGGTAAACTCTTCGGCCCAACCCATCGACGGACCGAGGTTGCGCACCGTGATGTCATGCAAGCCGCGACTTGGTAATGCGAACACGCTCGACGCGGGATCGACAACCGCGAGATAACCGACACGCAGTTCGTCTTTGCCATCGCTGAACACGCACCAGCCGTCTACTTCCGTTTGACTGACGACGGCATCGTCGGCGATACCGGCGGCGACAGTGGCCTTCGGATCGAACTTGAGCGTGATGTGCGTTTCGGTGGTGTGCTTTCCACGCACGAATACGTTGGACGGACACGATACCTCCACGCCCGGCAATGTTCGGTTCGGCACGTGCGTTACCGTGTAGTGACGCCAAGCGTCGGTGAGTCCAGTGAGCTTCACGTCTTCGCTGCGGAAAATCGGGAACAACGGATTCAATCTACCGAACGATACACCGCCCGGACTTGCATAGCTGGTCAATGCCGCCGCGCGATCGACGCGAATAACACCCGTGCCTTGGCGCGTGAGACGCGTGTCGTACGAGGCATTGGCATTCACTGTCGAGTTCTGCAGCAGCGCTTTAATCGCCGCTTGATTGAGTCCCGGATGTTCCTGCAACAACAAAGCTGCCGAACCGGCAACATGCGGCGTCGCCATCGACGTGCCGGAGAAATTGGCCGAGCCGGTGCCCGTGCCCATGGCAGTCGAAACGATGGACTGGCCGGGAGCGGTCAGATCGGGTTTGAACGTGGACTGCGCGCCGGGTCCCAAGGACGAGAACGAGGCAATCTGATCGTCGCGCGTCGGATCCGCCGCGAGTTCAATAACCGCAGTAACACCGCTATTCGCGGCCATTGCGCTGCCGGCCGTAAACGATGTCATCACACCTGGAATGGTGACGCTGCTATCGAGCCCCATAACGATTGGATCTTCGCCGGCACCCGTTGGTCCGCTGTTATAAACGATGATTGCTTTCGCGCCGGCGGCTTGGGCCGCATGATATTTCGTAACGAAGGTACACGAACCGCGAATCACGAGTGCAATGTTACCGGCGACTTGAGAGCTGTTCGTGAGTGCCGAGCAACCATTGGCGGGCAAGGTGGCGACTACGTTGCCGCTCACCGGGCCGACACTCGCTAACGTGACGGGGCCTGCGCCTTCCAACGATGGTTTCACACCGGCAATCGCCGCAGGCGTCGTGACGGTCAGTTTGGAATACAGACGCCCGCCCGGCAAGCTCGCCGCGACTGCGATCGTTTCAGGCGATACCGCCGGTGAGCCGAGCACATAGGGAACCGATCCTTCGTTGCCGGCCGCCGCAACGACAACAATGCCGAGAGCCGCCGCATTCGACGATGAAATCGCCGACGGATCGTTCGGATCGCCGAACGAGGAGCCCAAGCTCATGTTGATCACGTCCAAGTGGTCGGACATGTCGCCGTCGCCGTTCGGATCCATCGCCCACTCGATACCTTGCGATACCAAGTTGGTGGAACCGCCCTTATCGCCGAATACCTTGATCGCATAGAGATCGGCTTCGGGCGCCACGCCGGGACCGATGCTTCCCGGCACGCCGAAACCAGCTGCCGTGCCCGCGACATGCGAACCGTGCGCGGCACCGTCCAAAGGGTCCGCATCCGGAACCGCTACCGACCCACTCACGCTGGCATCGTAAGTTGCGCCGGCAAAGTCGTAGCCACCTTTCACTTTAGCGGTTGGAAAACTGCCGGGTTCGATCACATCCGGATTGTTGGATGCGTAATCCGCGGGATTACCCGAACCTCCGAAATTCGCGTGCGTGTAATCGATGCCTGTATCGATAATGCCGATCTTGACGCCCTTACCTTTGAAGCCGAGGGTGTTCCATACGTTGGTCGCTCCGATCCACGGTACACTTTGCGCATTGTCGGTGCGATAGGTGACAACTCGACCCACCGACCGAACGCCGGCCACCGCGCGCAATGCATTTATTTGCGAAGCCGGCATCATGACGCGCACGCCATTTGCGCCCACACGTTGATGGCTCAATATTTTTGCCCCAAACGATTCAAGCGTAGAACGCATCGCTTCATGCTGTGCCGACACACGCGCCGCTTGCGCTTTTTGCGCCTCCGGCGACGCCATCGCGTTGGTCTGTCGCAGACTGTCGATATTGAGTTCCGCTACCGAGGGCTGATCGAACCGCACGAACATTTCAACTTGCCCATCGCGCAAACTCAGCGGCGACAGATGTAGCGCAGTCGAGTTAAGCGTCGCGGGCCGCTGAATGGGCGTATTGGCCGCATGAACCAGCAGCGGCAGACTGGCGAGCGATGCAATCGTCAATAGACGAATGCTCGCGTACGCGCGAAACATTTTCACTTCCGTCTTCATGATAATCCCCAGATTGTTTGTTGATTTGCTCAATAACGACGCAGCGCGAAAAGATCCGATGCTGCGCTGTTGGTGGCGCAAACTTACTCGCGTTTCTGGAGACACGCAATCGACTCGTTAACTGCATTTCCTGGCCCGAAAGTAGTGCGTAAGTCTCAACGTGACGAAGACAAATTTCGCGCAATACCCTCATCGCAATTCATTTAGCCAATCTCTCGGTCGCAGGTAGTTTTTGTAAAGACTTTCTTCCGGTGAATTCGCTTCCGGCTGCCAGTTGTATTCGAAGCGCACCAGCGGCGG
>JAYTQU010000049.1:0-12917 GCA_043746555.1 Pseudomonadota bacterium
TCTAAAAACCCGACCCGCAGCAGCGTTGCATGAAGCGCAAGCACAAGTTGCGAAAAACTGGCTGCCCACCACTCACTCCTATTCCGTCGGTGCCGATGAAAACCTGTCGGCTGTTCGCGCAAATTCCGCGTTAGCGGGCACGAACATACCGGGAGGCCTTGGCGATATACCGATCGCCGTCATCACTCACGGCATTCCTTTTCCCATGTCCAGCGTTACATCCGAGAGCAAATGGCGCGCAGCTCAAGAACAGCTAGCAGCGTTATCGACAAATAGCACCCTAGTCGTCGCGACTAAGAGCGGTCACTTGGTCCCGCTTGAAGAACCGGAGCTGGTGATCGATGCGATCCGTAAGGTTGTGATCGCAGCACGCAGCAACGAGAAGTTAAGCGCGATCGCGTAACACTCAATTCCCTTCGTAACTACACCTGCTCGTACACGCTTCACGAATCACGACTTTCCTTATCAACGGAACCGGCGTTTCATTAGGTTGCATATAACCGCGCTACACAGCGGCAATCCTAACTTCAGGGCAGTATTTCTGAATCAGGCCAAACTCTCGCGTTGCTAGGATACGACCGATACGGCAAATTACCGTACCCAATTCGAGGTGCAATTTGACAACCGCAATAGCCCGCTTCGACCTGAAGATGGACGCGAACGACTAGCAGATTGTCGCGCGCGCCGCGGCCATCATGGGTACAACGATGGCTGGATTTGTGCGCGCGGCACGATAAAAAGTGCGCCGTGCTTAAGGAGCAATTAGGATTGCGCCGGCGTCGATGATTTTTCGGAATGACTCCGATGTTGTCGCCCAATCGACAATATCGACTTTGAAGGGCAAATCGGATTCGTCAAAGTCATCGCGCATAGCAGCTAACACGGTCGATGACAGCGGTACTTCACCCATCACTACCAGATCGAGATCGGAGAATCTTTTTGCGGTATGCGTCGCGCGTGAGCCGAACACACGCACCACACAGTCCGCAACATGTCGTTCAAGTATCGCAAGTACCCGTTGCAAGTCGTCGGCCGCGATGTCAATGCGCGCCGCGATCGATGACGCAACGATTGGACTAACTCTCGACACGATTGCGACGCTCTAGCTCGATAAGCAAGAATCGAACATCGACGACAAACTCATTGAGCACGCTCACCACTTCCTCTGCGCGTTTCTTGTTGTAGGTGTGGCTCGTCATATTCCGCTTATCGCGATAGTTCTTAAACCGAGCGATGTCGGCAAGCAACCCTGCCTCCGCACCACTGCGCACCAACTGCATGAAGGACATTTGATCGACATCGGTAGCAGCGGCAGCCATTTGCTGCAACTGGCGCTTAAGCATCTTGTAAGCAACTTCGTACGTAAACTCGAAGGCCTGTATGCAAGCGGCACGAAACTGATCGCGTAGATCGGCGTCCTTGGCCAAGTCCGAACCAAGATAGCCAAGGCTTTTTTCCAATGCGGACAACGCATCGCGTAATGCTGAAAGGTCAAGCTTCATGGTTGCACCCTAGCTTTCCCAATGCGGCATTGCAAGCAATTAGACCACTTTCCCGGGACTCGCGATCAACCTCCTTCGTAACTACAGCCACTCGTACACGTCTCGTGAATCGTCACACGACTGAGCAACGGCACTCGCGCTTTCATTTCATTCCAAATCCAGCGCGCTAGATTTTCCGACGTGGGATTTTCCAAACCGGGAATGTCGTTCAAGTAGCAATGATCCAAGCGATCGGCGATCGGTTGGAACGCTACTTTAAGATCGGCGAAGTCCATCACCCATCCTGTATGAGGATCGACATCGCCGCTAACATGCAATTCGATGCGAAACGAATGACCGTGTAGGCGCGCGCATTTGTGGCCAGCGGGAACATTTGGCAAGCGGTGCGCGGCTTCGATGGCGAAAGCGCGAAAGATAGTGGTCGTCATCGAGGTATTCTAGCAGCGTTAGCCCGCTATACTTTGCCGACACCTTATTTTCATCAACGGAATTTCATCGGATGGATTCTCTAACGGGCTTCGAACTCACAGCCGCTGCCGAGCTTGCGATGCGCTTCATCGCGAGCACGGACCGACATGTGTTCTTGACCGGCCGCGCAGGCACGGGCAAGACGGCGTTTCTTCGTTACTTAATCGATAGCACATCGAAACGCTTCGTTGTGCTCGCGCCTACCGGCATCGCCGCGCTTAACGCCAAGGGCGTCACGTTACATTCGCAGTTCCAGTTGCCTTTCGGTTCGTTCATTCCCGAACCGCGCACGCCCACGACATTCGGCGCGGACAGCGAATCGTCCGGGCACTTCTGGGATCGCGAACGCCTTGCGCGCACGCAACCGCTAACGGGTCTGCGCCGCGAAGTGTTGCGCGATGCCGAGCTACTCATCATCGACGAAGTCAGCATGCTGCGCGCCGACGTGCTGGATGCCGTGGACTTTCGTATGCGCGGCGCAAAACGCAGATTCGATATCGCGTTTGGCGGCGCGCAAGTGTTGCTGATTGGCGATCTGCTGCAACTTCCGCCGGTCGTCAAAGACAACGAATGGCGAGTACTTAGTCGCTACTACTCAAGCCAACATTTTTTCGCCGCGCATGCGCTACGAGAACGCGCCGATGGAACCGCCGCATTCGTACAGATCGAGCTCGACAAAGTGTTTCGCCAACAAGATTCGCGCTTCGTTGCGATCTTGAATCACTTTCGCGATAACACCGTCACCGCCCAAGATGTGCTGGCGCTAAATAGACACTATCGTCCGACACACGACACGCCGGACGAAGGCGTCATCACACTGGTGACGCACAACAATCAAGCCGAGTCGATTAACACACAGGCGCTCGCGCAGTTGCGCGGTCCCGGCAAAACGTTCGCCGCGAAAGTCGACGGCGAATTTCCGCAAAGCATGTATCCCGTCCCGGCGACATTGGATCTGCGAGTCGGCGCACAGGTGATGTTCACTCGCAACGATCCGGAGAGAACTTACGTAAACGGTCAGTTGGCGCGAGTAATAAGAATTCACGACGGCAGTATTGACGTAACGACGATCGAAAACAAAACAACCATGACCATCGGGCCTGTCAGCTGGGAAAACAAGCGTTATACGGTCAATGCCGACACTCAAGAATTGGGCGAAGAGGTCCTGGGAATTTTTCAACACTATCCGATTAAACTCGCCTGGGCGGTCACGATTCACAAAGCGCAAGGACTCACTTTCGACAAAGCCATCATCGACGTCGGCCGCGCATTTGCGCCGGGACAAGTGTATGTCGCACTGTCCCGCTTGCGCAGCTTGAAAGGTCTCACGCTGCGCACGCCCATCGATGCGAACGTCGTGCGCGCTGACAGGTCCGTAATCGCGTTCAACACGAATAAGACCGATCCGGCTCAACTTCCCATGTTGTTGACCCAGTATCAGCGCGAACACTTGCGCGATCGACTCGACAACGCTTTCTCGTTTGCGCAACTCCTCAACAGCGCCGATCGCCTACAGAGCAAGCATGCGCAAGCCGACGTGAGCGATACGCCGGCGCGTCAAGCGATGCTGACTGTCGTCCAGAATATAAAATCGGTGCTCGGTGCCGAAATAGAGACGAGCGCCAAGTATCGAAGTCAATTGCAACGACTCACAAAGCAGGGCGACATCGACAGCCTGCTCGATCGTATCGGTAAAGGCAGCGAGTACTACACTCAGCTACTCAAGCCGCTGATGGTCGGTGTACTAGGGCAGATCGGATCAAGTAGCAAACGCAAACGCACGGAAGGCCTGCGCGACGACTTAAGCGAATTCGATCACGCTCTGGCAAGCAAGGTCTTCGACATCGCCACCGTCGCGCACATGGCTCGATGCATACTAAATGGCGTCGCTGTCACTCAAGACGTGCAAACGGCAATTAGATTGCGCGAATTTCGGCAATCGACCATTGCCGCGGCAACGGCTTTGCCGAAATCATCCGCGGCGAAGAGGCCACGTAAAAAAGACAGAACTGATAACGACGTCAGCGACACGCAAGCGTTAACGTACGCGTTGCACAAACAAAAGCTTTCGATTGCATCGATAGCCGAGCAACGCGGGCTAAAGGTCACCACCATCGAAAAACACTTGTCCGACGGTATCGCGAGTGGCGCGATCGATATTGAAAGCGTGATACCGCCGAATACCTTGGCCGAGGTCGCTGCACATCTTCGCGCAATACCGGATCGCTCGCTCACGGAAAGCTTCGACCATTTTCGTGGTGCGCATTCTTATGGACAACTACGGATGGTGCGGACATGGCTTAATCGACAACAAAATGGCGAGCAGCCGGTCGAGCGAGATTGATTTCGTCCAACGAACCCCCGACAAGAACTCAAAAAAGCTTTGGGACCGAGATTCACGAAAGCTCAACAAAGTGTCATGATGCGACTCAACCGACTCACACAAGCAACTCATCAAGAGGATCGCAATGAAAGACCTATTCACACTCAAAAACCGCGTCGCATTGGTGACCGGCGGTTCGCGCGGCATCGGCAAAATGATTGCCGAAGGATTCATTGCCCAGGGCGCAAAGGTTTATATCACCGCACGTAAAGCCGAAGCCTGCGATAAGACGGCGAAGGAATTATCAAGCGGCGGCGGTCAGTGCATTTCGTTGCCGGCGGATATTTCGACGGTCGAAGGCGCGAAGGCTTTGGCGAAAGAAATCATGCAACGCGAGCCTAAGCTCGACATCTTGGTGAACAACGCGGGCGCTGCGTGGCTGGCGCCGTTCGATGAATTTCCGGAAAAAGGTTGGGACAAGGTGCTCGACCTCAACACCAAAACGCCTTTTTTTCTCACGCAGGCATTGGTGCCCGCATTACGCGCGTCGGCAACGAAGGACAAACCTGCGAAGGTGATCAACATTGCGTCGATCGACGGCATTTATCTCACGCCGCAAGAGACGTATTCGTACGTCGCCAGCAAAGCCGGATTGATTCAACTCACGCGCTTGATGGCGTCGCGTTTGATTCAAGACAATATTGTCGTCACTGCGATCGCTCCCGGACCATTTCCATCCGACATGAATATCAATGCACGCGATCACGCCGATGAAGCCGCTGCGCGAACGCCTGCGAAACGGATCGGCACGAAGGAAGACATGGCGGGCGCCGCGATCTTTCTCGCTTCGCGCGCCGGCGATTTCGTTGTCGGCTCGACCGTTACGGTGGACGGCGGCATTGCTTTCGCAAAATCGACCCTAAGCGCAGCGGACTAGTGACAATGAGCGCCGCGGAGTAGAGCATGGCAAGTTGGCAAGCGCATCTCGTCGCACAACTTTGCAAGTGGACCGTCAAAGGTCCATTGGTGCGTTCGCCAACTCCTGAGACGATTCGCAAGATATTTAATGCTTCTCGTCCAAAAGTGCCGCGAGGATGCAACGCGAAGCAGGAACTAATCAACGGCGTGAGTGGCGAATGGATGAGTGCGGATACGGTTTCGCAAATTGGAACGATGCTGTATTTGCACGGCGGCAGCCGGCGATTGCATTGCTCTCGCCCGTGACCGACTTTGCTTGGACGGGTGCATCGATTGTAAACAACAGCGACGCTGCGCCATGTTGCCGAAAGAGATTCTTCCCATCGGCGCAAAACTCTTTCTAGGCGATCACGATCCACGCGACCCGCTTGCATCTCCTTACTACGCCGATCTGCACGGCCTGCCGCCGATCATATTACAGGCGAGCGAACAGGAACTTTGGTTGGATGATTCGCGGCGCGTTGCCGAGCGCGCAAAGCAAGCGGGCATCGACGTTGAAATCAACACGTGGCCCATCGTGCCGCATATTTGGCGGATATTGCATCCGTGGATTCCGGAGGGACGCGAGTCGCTCACGCTCGTGAATGATTTTCTGCGCAAGCGCCTTGGCGCCTAGGGTGCAGTTGCGAAACCGACAATCTGCTCGGCCAGCACTTGATACCGATCGCCGAAGTGATGGCCGTCGCCGATTTTGACCGACCGCACGTGTCCGCTCGAGAGACTCGGACACTGGGAATCCTTTTCGCCTTCACCGTACACGCACAACACGGGCATTTGCAGTCGTTCCACCTCCGGCTTAGTTGGCAGGCCGTGATGATCGGCGCCCAACCAGGTCGTCACATGCACTTCGAAGTCGGCGGTTGTGGCGAGGCCGAGAAGATTCACGCCGGCGACGCGGCCGCGCAAGTCATACGGCAATCGATTCACGACAAATGCGGCGATGTCCGCACCGAACGAATAGCCGACGATGAGCACGTCGCGTTTCTTCCACGCGGCGAGGTAGTGACGCAAAATACGCGCGACATCTTTCGCGGACTCGTCCGGCGAGCGTGGTTTCCAAAAGTATTGCAGGGAATTGAGCGCCACCACGTCGATACCGCGTTTCGCCAATTCTGCCGATGTGCCTTTATCGATTGCCGCCCAACCGCCGTCCCCGGTCAAAAATAAAGCCATGCGCGACGTCGAGTTCCCGATCGCCCGCACTTCTTGCAATGGAAGGTCGCGCAACTCGTCGGTAAGTACTTTCTCGTCGCGATCGGGCTCCGCCAACTTTGCGACACTATTGATCAACGCACTGCGCCATTGATCGTCGTCACCGGCTTTTATATTGACCGCGCTTGCCGTGCCGACCTCATCGACAAATTTCCGCAACGCCTCCGTGGACAACGTCTTGTCGTCGCCGGCATGCAATGCAACCCACGGAGTACTCAACTGCACCGAAGGCTTGAGCGTTGTAATCATTTTTTTATCGACGGAGTAGCGCAGCTCGTAGCTTTGACAGAGTTTGAGCGGCGGCTTCCAGCGCGGTTGAAATCCCATCGTGAGCGTGCCGATGAAAGTTCCCGACGAACCCTGGGCCGCGACCGCATAGACTAACGATGCACCGATGCCCTCGCCGATCAACACCGGCCAGTGATAGCGAGCCGGACTAAAGCGTTTCTGTAATTCGTGGCTGAAGTCTTCGAACTCGCCGGCGATGTAAGAACACTTGTCGCGCGGCTTCGAGAGTTCCGCCGCATAGTGTTTGAGATCGATCCCCGCCACCAAAACGCCTTGATCCGCCAACGCATTCGCTAGTGCGGCGTCACGTTGCGTCCAGCCGTTCGCATCGGAGAAGAACATTGCCGCGTGTCGCACTTGCCTTGGCTGGTAAATCATTGTCTCGCCGAAACGGCCGAACGAAAACTTGGCGACGTTCGCGGCGTACGCAATGCACGATACAGTCAGCAGAACCAACAACGATAGACAACGATTCATACGGCTACTTGCTCACCAGTTCACGCACACCGCCGGAAATTAGGGTCGATACGTCGAGCAGCACGCGCGGTAATGCCAAGCCTCCGGGAAAAGCCAAATAACGCGGTCGCCACGTCGGCAGAAATTTGCTCTTGTAATGCCGTAGTCCTTCGAAGTTATAAAACTGCTCGGCATACTTGAACACGAAATTGCCGACGCGATGCCACGCGGGCGCTAGCGCGTGCGTTTCCAATCCGTACAGCGGCGCCATTCCCAAGTTAAACCACTGATAATTGTTCTGTTTCCCCCATAGCATCAACTCGATAAACAAAAAATCCATCGCGCTGCGCGGCGCATCCGGCACAAAGCGCATCAAGTCAACCGACAACTCTTCGCGACCGCCGCTGGTCCACACATTGGCGAACGCGACGATGGCACCTTCGGCGCGCACCAACGCCATCGGAAAGCGCGCCAGATAGCTTTCGTTGAATGAGCCGAGCGAAAAACCTTTTTCGTGCGTCGCCTTGTCCAATAGCCAAGCGTCCGATATTGCGCGCAATTGCGGCAGCAACGCCGGAACTCGTTCGGCGTCGACAATCTCGAACGTTGCGCCATCGCGTTCCGCGCGTCGCTTCGCTTGTCGCAAATCGGCACGCGGCCCACCTTCCAGAGTGAAATTCGCCAGCGACACGCGCGCCTCTTCGCCGAGCTTGACCAGCGATAATCCTAAGTCCACATACAAAGGCAAACATTCCGGCGTTACGTGATAAAACACGGTTCGTCCGGCGTGCAGATCGCACAGCTCGCGGTATTGCCACACGAGTTCGTCGCGGCGTTCGACTGCGCCGACCGGATCGCCAAGCGCAATCCAACTGCGATTGACGATCTGATACATGATGAAGGCGTCGCCTTGCTCGTGAAACAACAATCGTTTATCGCCCGTCAACACGACATTGGCCAGCGAATCCATACACTGCGGCAAGACGGCGGCGGCCTGCTCCAAGTCGTGCGAGTTGGGCGACAATTTCGCGGCTGGCGCCGGCGCGAGCCAATTAAATAAGATTAACGCACTCGCGATCACGCCGGTCACCAACAATGCGCGCAAGACGCGCGGAGCATCGGCGTGCGTCGCAAACGTCCACCACAAATCGCTGGAATACTCCATATGACGGTGCGCGAAGAAGCCGAGCCACGTTGTAACGGTCAGCACGATGATGATGCTGACAATCCATGGCGGCGAAAAACGCAATGTGCCCAATGCCGCTGGACGATAAAACGCGGTTCGCCCCCAATAGAGCACGAGTAACGCCACGGACAAGATGATGGCTTCTTCGAAATCGAATCCTTTCAATAGCGATGCGACAGCGCCGACCAACAACAACCAAAACGTTAGGTGATAGGCTGCGGATAAGCGGCGAAACAAGCCGCGCGCCACCACCAACAATCCGAGACCCACCACACTGCCGACCAGGTGCGACAACTCCAACACCGGCAACGGCACAAAGCGATGTAAGGAACGCAATCGCACATCGATCGCAGGCGTTGCGCCCGATAGCAGCAGCACGGCGCCCGATACGAAGATGAGTACGCCCGCCAACTGCGGCGCAATGGGTTTTACGTACGCACTCGCCAAGGCATTGACTCGACCGATGACGCTGCGTTGCCGCCACGCTTCGACGATTACGAACATGACAGTCGCCAGCGCGAGCGGCGCCCAGTAGTACACCAGTCGATAAACCAACAACGAACCGAGCAATTGATCGCCGGGAATCGTCGGTAGCAGCAGCAACATCACGGTTTCGAATACACCGAGTCCGGCGGGAACGCTGCTCACCAATCCCGCTAACACTGCCGCAGCGTACGCGCCGCTAAACGCCAGTAACGGCGGCCGCTCGCTCGCCGGCAATAACAACCACAATGCGGAAGAAGCGACGACCATATCGACCACGGCGAGAGCGAGTTGCGGTAACGCGGTCCGAACACCCGGTGGTTTCAGCGACCAGCCCCGAATCGTGAATTGTCCGCGCGCGATCATCGCCCAAAAAAGATAGAGCGCCGCAAGACTTAACGCGATGATGCCGAATGCTTGAATGAGGTCGGCATCCAAACCGGAGGCGGCGGCAACAACTTGCGGCTGAAGCAACAAACCGCTCCCGCCGACAATCGCGAGACCGAGAAACGTTGTGAGCGAGCAAAAGCCCACGACCGTCGCCACATCGACCACGCCCAATCCCATCGCGGAATACAAGCGATAACGCAACGCGGCGCCGGAGAACGCCGCGACGCCGACGTTGTGTCCGAAGGCGTACGCCATGAACGACACCAACGCCGTGCGACGATAAGGAACCTGTCGGCCCGCGTATTTCAATCCCAATGCGTCGAAGCCGGTGAGCAACAAGTAACTGATCGCGGCAAAGACGGCTGCCGTGCCGACGCTGGCGGCCGGAATGCCGCGGATGTGACCTAAAACGTCGCGCCACCGATATTGGGCCATCAACCGGTGCACGACAAAAATAACGACTGCAAAAATCGCCAGCGACAGAAACGCCAGCGCCCAACGACGCAGGCCCGAGTGTCGACGCAATTCACTCTCTGTGGTCACAGCGTCCATGGATCTTTCACACTGCTATCCGCGCGCAGCCGGCGCAATCGCGCCGTACAAATTTGTCGCCTCGACAGTGTAGTCCGCATACGACTCTTTCAAACTTGCCGAATTTAGCAACATCGTGGCCAGCACGGTGTCGCCGCCGGGCGAATAGATTCGCGTGCGAACCCACATGCTTTCGGTGCGGCGACTACCGCTTAGAAACACGACCTCGCGGTCGAGTTCGTAAGGCTCGCCGACGAACAACGGCCCATGAATCAAGCGTATTTCTTGATCGGCAAACAGCCCGACGACCGGACCGCGTACTGGAAACGGATCCGCGTCTTTCCGATATCCGCATAGCACGCTAAGCATCTCGATGGGAATGATGGCTCGCCGCCACGGTGATGCCTGCGCGCCTTCGATCGTATAGCACGGCGATGATTCGGTAATCACCTGCAATTTGTCCGCAAGTGAAAACGGATACAACGCGCCCATGTGTTGATTCATCTCCATGCGAATCGGAATGCGTTTACTACGCATGCCCACTTTCACATCGCGCAAGATCACCGGTTGATCGAGCGGCTTAAGCTCTGTCAACCGCTGCTCCAAGGCGGAGGGTGGATTACTCGCGCCTATCGACGCAGTGCCGCGCAGCACTTCGACTTCGGTGCCGTCTTCGCGCTGCATCCATATCTCGGTTTGCGTTGCGCCGTCCTTTGGTTTCGCGATAAACGCTTTTACCTTGTCGCCTTCATAACACGCATTGCGATAATGCACCGACAGACAACCTTGTTCCAACCAATTCACGCCCCAGAGCTTTACGCACAATGGAACGAACTGACTAAAGTGAGTGGGGCCTTCTATGGTGCCGCCCTTAAATCCCAACTTCTGCGCCATTGCATCGTCGTGAATCGATACATGGCTGTCGTATTGCTGTTTCGCCAGCATTTGATGCGGCATGCGCCACGGACCGGCGATCGCGTCGTCGGCCTCCTCGAACTCTGTTGTAAAAAGTGCGGTCATTTTGAGTCTCCAACTTCGATTCTATTCGCGCCGATTTGCGCCGCCAATACTTGTAAGGCCGCGTTGAGTTTGCTTTTTCGCTCGCGCGTCAATTTAACGCCCGGCTCCCACCAAACCTTATCGATCAACAATACTTGACGATCGCGATCGTGACGTGGATCGAGACGACCGATCAACCGATCGCACTCAAGAATCGGCAGCACATAGTAACCAAACTTGCGCTGCTTCGCGGGCACGAACGCTTCGAAACGATAGTCGAAGTTGAATAGTCGCAGCGCGCGCCGGCGGTCGCGAATGATGGGATCGAACGGCGCCAGCAGTCGAATACGGTCGGGTGCCTCGCCGGCGCGACGAACGCGCCTCTTCCAGTCGGCAAGCGCAAATGCTTTGCGTGGTTTGCTACCATCGCACGCCTCCACCATCACGGACACGATGAACCCGTCGGCAACATGACGTTCGCACCAGGCGAAGGCTTGCGCGATCGTAATGGCGTCGAAGAAAGCGGCGAGTTCGCCGGGCGTAGCGACACCGAGTCGCTCCATCGCTTCACGACACGCCCAGTCGATGTGTTCGTCGTCCGTCGGTGTAATCTTTGTATGTGCATCGGGGAGCACGCGCTCGGTAAGATCGTAGACTTTCTGAAAACGATCGCGTCTGCGAATGGCTAATCGACCTGTGTGCCAGAGAAACTCAAGCGCGGTTTTCTCCGGCGTCCAATCCCACCAACCCGTGGCGGGTTTATCGGCAACTCTCTCGAAATCGCTGGTGCGAAGCGGACCCTCGCATTCGACACGCTCATACACGCGTGCAATGGTTTGCTCGGCGTTGTCGCCTAAACGATGCGTAAACCAGCGCGACCTTCGCAGCCGCTGATCGGTCTTTGCAAAACGCGGCTTCCAATGCTGGAACCATTCGATGGGAATGAATGCGGCATCGTGCGTCCAATGTTCGAACAGTGCTCGCTTGCGAAAGGCGGCTTGTTCTACGTGCTCGGCTCGATAGTCGTCGAGTCGCGCGCCGAGAATCAAATGATGCGCGCGTTCCACGCGTTGAATCGAGTCGACTTGCACAAAGCCTAGTTGTCGAACAATCTTGGCAACGGCGATCGGTCCGGCTCGACGCGCCGGATCGTTGAGCAAACCTTGACCGCCGAGCAATAGACTTCTCGCCGCGTCGGCAGACACAATCGGCAGCGACGACATGGATTAAATTCGCGTTGGCTACCGCAACGCAATCAAGAGAATCGCGCCCAGCGCAATCCGATACCAAGCAAAGATCGTGAAGCGATGCGTTTGAATATATTTGAGCAACCATTTCACCGCGATAAACGCCACAACCGCCGAAACGGCAAATCCAATTCCTAACGATTGCCAGTCGACGCCGTCGACGCCGCCGTCCTTTATCGTCTTTAACAGTGAATAGCCGGTGGCCGCAAACATGGTGGGAATGCCGACTAGAAAAGCGAATTCCGTCGCTGCCGGACGCGAGGTCGTACCTGCCAACATCGCGGCAAAGATGGTCGCCGCGGATCGCGAAGTGCCGGGAAACACCGCAGCGAGAATCTGGCAAGCGCCGACCCATGCGGCCACATTCCAACTGACGTATGAATTCGGAATGCGCTTTACGATGATGAATTCGACTACCAGGATCGCAATGCCGCCAATGATCAACGCCCAGGCGATCGGCGTGACGTCTTCAGGCAATTCGAACTTGAAATGCTTTGCGGTTAGACCGCCCACAGCCGTGATCGCGAACGCAAGGATAAGTTTCAGCAGATAATCCCGATTGGAAGCCACGCCAAACTTCGTAAATAGAATATCTGTCAGCCGCTGCCGATACACCACCACGATAGCGAGAATCGCACCGGCTTGAATTCCGATGTTGAACACCTCGGGGCGCGGCTTCAACCAGTGTTCGGCAATCAAAAGGTGTCCGGTGCTCGAAATCGGCAAAAACTCCGTAATGCCTTCGATGATCCCAAGCAGGATGACTTGCAATAAATTATTGTCCACGTTCAATTCTCAATTCGTACGTTGAATGCATTCCTAGCGAGCGCAGCCATCCGGTTTGAATACGCGCT
>JAYTQU010000050.1:0-4672 GCA_043746555.1 Pseudomonadota bacterium
CTGGGACGAAATGTTTATCGGTTATTGGTCATACACGTCGAGTAAACCGACCAACTAATCGTCGCGTTGACTATGCGATGAAAAGGGGTGCGCAAGCACCCCTTTTTTTTGGTGCGGTCTACCCGTTGTGGCATCGCTATGAAAGTGTAGACTCTCCATCCTCTGCAATCTGGAGTGTGACCATGACAGGCAAGAAAGAAGTCGAGTCATTTGTCGAATCCGGCCACATCGACTCCACTTGCATAGATTCAAAAGGCATCGATAAACCGGATAACGTGCGTCGTGGCTTGCTCCAGGTCACGAGTGCACTGCCGTTTGTCTCGATGCTCTCGGTCACCAATGGATTCGGTGAATTGTCGAATGCCGCCGCCATCGATGAGATCGCGGGATACGAGCCTGCGCTTCGGCCCGATAAAGCGACTTTGAAACGTTGGTTACAGCAACTCCATGACTTCGGACCAATTCGTGCGACGGGCACGAAGCAGTGTCGAGCATTCGAAGAATGGCTCGCGACGCAATTCACGACGTTGGGCTTCTCGCTGGAACGCGATCAATTCAAGTTGACCAGTTGGGAATGCGATCTCAAGGATTGTTCGATTTCAGTTATCGAGAGTGGTCGCGCGTCGCGAATCGTCGAAGTCATCGCTTACTATCCATTTGCAGCGAGCACAGTTACGACGGGCCCGGTCACCGGTGACGTGCTATATGCCGGTGTGAGTGAGCCGGATGTAAAGAAGTTCGTTGAAACGACCGATGCGACAACGCTTGCAAACTCCATTGTCGTCGTCGATATGCCTTTGGCCGGCGGTGGTGTCCGCGGCACGACCCATTACTTTCCTGAAGCCTTTCCGGTGCCATTCAAAGATCGAGTGTCCGCCGCGCCGCGTCCCGCATCGCAAGGCGGTCGCGCGGAAATGGAGTTACTCGAAGGCAAGTGTAAGGGAATTATTTTTTGCTACACCGATGTGATCGACGAAGCCGCGCGCTACAACTATCTGCCGTTCAGCGATAAGCATCGCAAAACGCCTGCGGTATGGGTGGGTCAAAAAACGGCGGCGTATTTGAAAAGCATTTCCGGAAAGGCCCGCGCGACGTTGATATGCAATGCGAAGCTCACGCCGAATTCGCGCGCCGATACGCTCGTCGCGACACTGAAGGGTAGCTCGACGAGTATGAGCGATGAAGTGATTTTCTTGACCACGCAAACCGACGGGCCTAACGAATGTAACGAAAACGGTGCGCTCGGCGTGCTGGCGTTAGCGACCTATTATTCAAGACTGCCCGCAGACAAACGACGTCGAACATTGGTTTGCAGTTTACCGACCGGTCATTATGCAGCCGGCGCAATTGCCGACCCCGTTACCGGTTCGGGTCGACGCGCAGGAACAAGCGGCGTGATGGAAAAATATCCCGACGTGATGAAGCGAACCGTCGCACAAATCGCAATGGAGCAAATGGGTGCGATGGATTGGATCGAGATCGACGGTAAATGGAAATCAAGTGGACTACCTGCGCGCGAGATGTGGATTCCGACGCCGGCCGTGGCGACCACAATCAATCGATTATTCATGGCGAGCACACGCGGCGAGAATCCAAAGTACTCACGCTCCGCATTGGTTGAAAGCGGCTATGCGCCCGGTGAAGGCGGCGGTCTGCGTCGCGCCGGTATTCCCGGCCTCGGTCTTATGGGCTCACCGGAATACTTCTTTCGTTGCGATCCAGAAGGCGTGTTGAAATATCTGAGTGTCGATGTCATGCATAATCAAGTGTCGATCATGACTAAGCTTCTGGTGCTCATGGAACGACTGTCCGCGGAACAACTCAAAGGGACTGCCGCGATCAGCGAACAGGACTTGTTCGGCGCCTAGACTTTGTATGCAACTTGGCGTGGCGTGACCGGAGTAGTGTCACGATTAAACAGGAGATTAGGGTCCATGTTCACTAAGTTCTCTCGCAGTTGGTCGCTGATTAAAGCGAGTGGTTCGGTACTGCGTCAAGACAAAGAACTGTTGGTGTTTCCCATGCTCGCCGTGGGGGCAACGTTGCTTGTCATCTTGAGTTTTGCCGCGCCGCTGATCGTCACCGGCGCACTGGGGTCGACCGAAAGCGCTGGTGGTCCTCAGCCTTTAGTGGTGGTGACGGCGTTTCTGTTCTATCTGACGCAGTATTTCATCGTCGTCTTTTTTAGCGCAGCGTTGGTCGGCGCTGCAATGGTTCGCCTCGATGGCGGCGCTCCCACTGTGGGCGATGGACTACGAATCGCCGCATCGAAAGCCTTGCCGATTCTCGTGTCGCGAGGAATCGGACCGATCGACGCGGTCAAGGAAAGCGCGCAACTACTGAAACAATCATGGGGCGAGAACATCATCGGCGTTACAAGGCGTGTATTCGGCGGCGAACTGATGGATAGCGCGTTCCGCAGCAAGAGCTAGACTGTGCTGAATCGTTGTCGGCGATAAGTGTGACGTTCGCATGGATGTGCGTGGCTTCGAGTTTCTGCGCAGACGATTCGACGCTATCAAGGTGAGACATGAAGCTGTATTGGTCGATTCTCTATTGTGCTTTGATGCTGATGTTTTTCAGTGCCGCTGTCGTGCACAGCGATCCGGTACCCGAAACATACGATTTCACGTTGATGCGAATCGGTGAGACGCAGTTGAGCATCAACGTCGACGACGAATTCCCGGCCGAAAAGCGAGCGGAAATTATCTCGTGGATAAGGCGGCGTGCAGACATCGTGACGGATTACTACAGACGTTTCCCGGTGTCTCGGGCGTCGATCGACATCGATGCGGTTGGCGGTCGCGGTGTTCGCGGCGGAACGACTTATCCGGGGCTCGTACCGCATGTCGATGTGCGAGTGGGGCTTGATGCAACGCTCGATCAATTGAATGGCGACTGGGTGCTGGTTCACGAATTGATTCATTTGGCTTCACCCCGTCTCGATCGCAATCACAATTGGTTGGCAGAAGGATTGTCCACGTATGTAGAAAGTGTGGCGCGCGCCCGAGTACGCGATATCGATGCGAAAAAACTGTGGGGAGATTTTGTTAGAGACATGCCGCAGGGATTGCCGAAGCCCGGAGATCAAGGATTGGACAACACGCATACGTGGGGGAGAACGTATTGGGGTGGTGCCATCTTTTGTTTGTTGGCGGACGTCGAGATTCACAAGCGCAGCGCCAACCGATTTGGCTTGCAAGACGTTTTGCGCACAGTGATGGAACAAAGCGGGGGATTTACCACTCGCTGGACTCCATCGCATATGTTCGAAGTCGGCGACGCGGCCATCTCACAGCACGTGCTGTCGGAACTATATGCGCGCATGAAGGACGATGCGGCCCCAGTGGACCTTGTCGATCTTTGGCGGCAGCTCGGTGTAGGGATGCGCGGATCGACTATCGTATTCGACGACCATGCACCGCTTGCGAGCGTTCGTCGAGCAATTGGCGGTGACTTAAAGTAATAGGAAAATAATAGGAAAATAATCGGAGCGGGCCTTCGCGTCGGTCGAATCGAACCATGGAATTCTCGCCGGCCCCAAGCATTCGGTGGCGACTCACCGAAACCAGAGGCTGTTTCGCACTTGTCGATGCGTCTTCATTGTTGCGTCGACCAATCATTCCATGAATATAGGGCAGCGAGCGCCATTTGTCTTCCCAGATTCACCGAGTCGTGCGACACGCGATCGGCGCCGTACTGGTTGTAGTTCAATAATCGAATCGATGTCGCTGTGATACGCGAACGAGAGTGAATAGCGAGAACAACAATATCCAACACTCATCGAGCGCGCCACCGCCGCTGGATGACGATGCGTTGGCGGATTGCGGCGGACTTTGCACGGTGATGGTCATGGTTGCAACGGACGAATTTACCGCACCGTCGTTCGCTCGATAAGTGAAACTATCGGTGCCTGCGTAGCCATCGTTGGATCGATACGAAAGCGTTGCGCCTGAGCCGCTCAGTGTTCCGTGCGAGGGGCTGTTCACAACGGCGAACGTCAGGGCATCTCCATCGACGTCGCTTGCGACGAGCGTAACGAATGTCGATTGGCCGGATACGGTTGTCACGGACAAATCCTGCGCGATCGGCGGATCGTTGACCGGCGTGATCGCGATGCTCACCGTTGCCGCGGATGAAGTGATCGCGCCATCGTTGACGGTGAATGAAAAGCTATCGCTACCGTTTGCGTTGGCGGCAGGCGTGAAAACGATCGTATGCGGGGTCGTTGTCGATATGGCGGATAGGGTTCCTTTTCCGGGCGATGAAGCGATGGCGAACGTTAGCGGGTCGTTGTCGATATCGGTTCCAGTCAACGTGATGGTGATCGGCGTGTCTTCGAGTGTCGTGATCGATTGCGAGTTGGCAATCGGCGCATGATTGTTCGCATCGTGCGGACACAGTGTGACGGTCCATCCCAAGTCTTGCAAAGCGCAGACAGTGATGTCGGTCGAGCTGGTTGTAATCGACGAAGGAAGATTCGGTTCCATTAACACGCTCGGCGTGAGCGCGCTGTCGAAATGCGAGACCGAAGAGCCCGACGACACCGTCGCGGGCGCATACAATCGTACGCGACCATTGGACGTGATGCCTTGAGAATAGCGGCCGATCTGTGCATTCACGCTTGCGCCATTCCATGTAAGGCTGCCCGTGTGAGTGGTCGATTGAATTC
>JAYTQU010000051.1:0-2684 GCA_043746555.1 Pseudomonadota bacterium
GCCAGGGACACCTTCGCGTCGCGCAATCGCCCCAAGTTCGGCGTCACCACGTATTGTTTGACTTGGCCGCCCATCGACACAATGTCGGCTACGCCGGGAACTTGTCGCAAATATTTTTCGACTGTCCAGTCTTCAATCGAGCGTAGTTGTCTGGAGTCGTAGCCGCCGCCGACAAGACGATAACGATAAACCTCGCCGATTGCGGTCGTCAGCGGACCCAAGGTCGGCTGCACGCCCGCCGGAAGATTCGCCGTGCTCAGTCTTTCCAATACCTGCTGGCGCACAAAGTAGTCGCTCGGCGTGTCGTCGAAGGTGACGATGGTGTAAGACAACCCTTGTTGAGTGTGAGAGAACATTCGCACGGCGTGCGGCATCCCAGCGAGTACGATTTCCAGCGGCACAGTGACTTGTTGTTCGACTTCTTCGGCGGCGTGACCGGGATACAGCGCGATAACATTTGCTTGCGTGTCGGTCACATCCGGAAACGCTTCGATCGGCAATTTCGAAAACGCATATACGCCGGCACCGACGAACAGCCCGAGCGCGAGAAACACGAACAGCGGTCGCGCCAACGAAAGCTTAACGATACGTTCGATCATTTGATCGCTCAGCCGTGCGGTTGCGACTGTAATATCTGCTGGAGAAATAGCGCTCCCTGCGCCACTACGACCTCGCCGGCTTTGAGTCCCGCGAGCACCGGCACCCATCCATTGCGTTCCGCGCCGACCGCGACCTGCCGGCGCACGAAGGATTCACCGTCTTTGACGAACGCATAATGTTGCTCGCCCAGCAAATATATGGCTGCTGCCGGCACTTGCGGTTGTTTAACGGATGGCGCGTCAAAAACGGCAGTTACGAACATCTCGCCTTTTAACCGCCGCTTTGGATTGGCCGCTTTTCCTGTGATTTTTATGGTGCGCGAAGTCGGATCCACGTAGTCCGAAATGCGAAGAACGGCGCCGGAAAATGTTTCGCCGCCGTCGGCGCCGACGCGAAACGAAAATGGCTCGTGAATTTTCACCGCCGCAAGATCGTCTTCGCGCGCATCGAGCGATAACCACAATTCGTTCGGGTTGGTCACGACGAATAGCGGCGGGCTTGATTGATCCACGCGTAATTCCTGTCCCGGATTGATCGAGCGTTCGACTACCACACCGGCAATCGGACTACGAACCACAAGTCGCTCATCGATTTTGTCGCCTGCATCGCCGTATTGTTTCATCACGCGCTCGGCTCGTTCCGCGTCGGCGTCGGCGGCGAGGCCGTTACTTTCCGCTTGCTGCAATTCCTTTGCCGAAATTACTCCGTGTGCATACAGATCGCGAGATCGATCGAGCGTGTTTTTCGCGAGGCTTTGCGCCGCAAACGCTTTGCGGTAATCGGCCTGTGCGCTACCGTAGTCAGGCGAATCCAGTTCAACAAGCGGTTGCCCCGCCTTAACTCGGTCGCCAATGTTCGCCGCGATTCGCACTACTCGTCCCGCGAAGGTGCTGAATACGCGTACGGTTTGATCTTCGTCCCACACGACGCGTCCCGTCATGGTGAGTGGTGCATCGTGCTCCAGTGATACGCTCGCAACGGTCACACCGTCCGGTGCACCAGACTTTGGGAAGCGCACCGCGCTGCCGCTCACTTGCGGCGCGGTTGCATCGCGTTCCGCGGATTCCCCGTGACATGCAACTAAAAACATAGTTGCCATCGCAACCGATCCAATCGAAATCAGATAACGCATATCTCGGTATTCCCTGCAGGGTTTCATCGACTGCGACAATGAACTAAGGCGAGAGAGTCCACGCGCTAGCATCGGTTGCCGCCTGCCACGCGGCCAACGCCTTGGCATAGGCGGCTTGCGCGGACAACGCATCGAGCATCACCGCTTGCATCGCGCGACGCGCATCTAACAAATCGGTTAAATCGACCGCGCCACGCCGGAATGCATACTCGGCGGATTCCGCCGTAGCTTTTGCTTTTGCGATCATCGAGGATTGAAATAGCTGCAAGCGTTCGCGCGCGCCATCGATGTCGGTTGCGGCGAGCTCGCGATCGGCTGCGGCGGCGAGTTTCGCGGCCCGCAGAGTTGCATCGGCTGAACGCCGATCGACGGCGGCGCGTTGAATTTCCCCCTGGTAACGATGGCGCAGAAACAATGGAACGCTGAAACCGAATCCAACAGTATTCGAAACGCCGAGTGGTTGCGGGAAACGCTCGAATTGCAATCCAACCGTAATGTCGCGCGTTGCTTGTGCGCGCGCTAAGTCATACGCAGTGTGTGCTTGTTCCCGGCGCGCTTGCGCGGCACGAATGTCCGGTCGGTTCTCTATCGATGCGTTTGCGGCGTTTCCGGTCACTGGTGTCGGCCAGTCGTCGCTCGCTTCGAATGCGGAGTCTTGACCTGCCACTCCCATTATTCCCGCCAGAACCAATTGTGCGTCGCGCTTCGCAGTCCGCGCCGCAGTGAAATCGGCGTTCGCTCTGGCTGCCTCGATTTCCAATCGCGCCACGTCAACATCGGCTACATCGCCGCTCTTTAGCCGCAATTGCGCTGCTTTCAGTGATTGACGTTGCAGCTCGACAAGATTCTGCGCAATGCCTTCTGCTTCCTGTGAAAGTTTCAAATCGAAGTAGGCAAGTGCAAGCGCGAGTCGATTGGATCGCTGCGCATCGTCATAGTCAGCCAATGCCGC
>JAYTQU010000052.1:0-6436 GCA_043746555.1 Pseudomonadota bacterium
CCCCATTCGCTCGCGAGCGCGCGCGTGAAATTAACGACAGCGCCTTTGCTGGTGTTATACGCGATCGTTGGCTGACTGCCGGGCGCGTTGCCTTTCAATCCTGCAATGGAGGCGATGTTCACAATGCGGCCGTACCTGCGCGGGATCATGCTGAGTTTGCCGACTGCTTGCGATAACAAGAAGATGCTGCGTACATTGAGATTCAACACTTTGTCCCACGCTTCGAGCGGATGATCTTCGGTGCTCGCGCCCCAAGTCGCGCCGGCGTTGTTCACCAAGATATCGATGTGACCGAGTCGCTTGATCGCTTCCTTCGCGACGCCTTGGACGGCATCGGCATTGCTCAAATCCGCGGCAAGCGCGGTCGATTCGATGCCCCATTTCTTTAAGTGCGCGACGGATTCGTCCAAGTCGGCTTGTTTGCGCGACACCAACATGATTTTGGCGCCGTAGTCGCCGAGCGCTTCGGCGATTTGCAAACCCAAGCCGCGCGATCCGCCGGTGATGAGAGCAGTGCGATTCGTCAAGTCAAAAATATTTTTCATGCGGGAGTCTCAAATGGTCGGCAATCAAGATTACGATCGCGAGTCGTCGGACAGAGCGCGTATCAGTCGGTACAATGCGCGGGCGAACGACGGATTCGGCGGCACCTTAGCAGCGTCGCTCAGGTCAAACAACTGCAAATAATAGGTGCGAATTGAGTAACACAATGTCCGAGCAACCTATCAAGGGGTTACGGGTGTCGTTAATAGTCTATTGCGCCGCGAGTCTTTTGCACTTTGTTCACAACGCAATCTTCTTGCAAGACTATCCAAACATTCCGACGTGGATATAGGCCGCGGGTGTCTATGGCTATTGGTGTGCGGTGACGGCGGTGGGCGTGTTGGGCTATGTACTGTTTCGTTTCCAGAATCGATGGGTGGGCTTGGCGTTGCTCGCTTGCTATGCCGTGTCGGGGTTCGGCGGCCTCGACCACTACACTCTCGCACCGATCTCGGCGCACTCCTATGCGATGAATCTCACGATAGCGGTTGAAGTCGCCTCGGCGCTGTGGTTATTGACGATGGTTGGCCGGCGCATGTTGTTCGAACGCCAGCGTCGCTGAAGAACAAATTTCGATAAAACCCCATTGACGATCGAGAGGCTTAATCACTCATGTTTTCGCGAATAAGGATTATGTTGGCCAAGCGTCGGGAATCTCAGCGCAACGCAAAAATGTCGCGCGCGGAATTCGAGACGATGAAATTGGCGAAGTTTCGAAACCTGGCGCGGCACGTGCAGCAGCACTCGCCGTACTACGCCGAGATCATCAAAGCGCGCGGCATCGATGTCGAAACCTGCGTACCGCAGGATTTTCCGATTCTAACTAAAGCGCTCTTGATGGCGAATTTCGATCGCATCGTGACCGATCGCAGGATCAGCAAAGAAAAAGTGGCCGAATTTCTGACTCGATCGGTCGATCCGAACGAATATATGTTCGGCGAGTACCACGTGTTGCATACGTCAGGTTCGTCCGGCGAAGTGGGATACTTCCTTTATTCGGAAGCGGATTGGGTGAGCGGTTTGTCCGGTATGCGGCATCAACAGTCCGCACCTCGACCGCGTCGACCCGGGCGTTTTGCCAGGCGCTTCGGTCGTTTTCGAATGTCGTATTTTGCGGCGGTTGGCGGCCATTTCGCCGGCGTATCGATGGTCAGTTCGGCGATGCGCGGTCTCGCGAGGGCTTTCGTGAAAGTGCAATTGCTTGAAGTGAATTCTCCCTTGCCGCAAGTGATCGACGCGCTAAATCGATTTCAGCCGGATGTTCTTGGCGGCTATACAACGGCACTGAAAATTCTTGCGGAGAAACAAAATCAAGGCGTCCTTCGATTGGCGCCGATGGGATTGGCCACGGGAGGCGAGGCGATGACCGCGGCGGACAAGACGATGCTCGAAGCCGCATTCAAGTGTCCGGCTTACAACGGCTACGGCACGACCGAACATCTCGGGATGGGTGGCGGTAATCCAGACGGCGAAACGATGACATTGTACGACGACAATCTGATCTACGAAATTTTCGAGGATCATTCTTTGATCACCAATTTGTTCAACTTCACGCAACCGCTGATTCGCTATCGCATGTCGGATATTCTGCGACCGGTTGCGCAAACCAACCCGACTTCGCCGTATCTGGTCATCAAAAGCTTGATTGGACGATCGGAAAAGGTTCCGACCTTTCTTAATCGCGACGGCACGGAGGATTTCATCAGTCCGCACACGATCAACGAGATTTTTGTCGCAGGTATCGCGCGCTTTCAGCTGCAGTTGGTGAGCAAGACGAGGTTCGTTTTTAAGGTTGTGCTCGAGGCGTCACTCGATGAGGCGCAACGAGCGGAAGCGATCGCAGGTACCGAGCGCCGTCTGCGCGAGATATTGGATCAAAAGCAAATGAGCAACGTGACATTCGACGTCGTGCCCACCTTCGATTTGCCGGTGAATTCGAGAACCGGAAAATTCCAATTGATTGTCGATGCACCTGCCGTTGTAAGCTCCACATGATTCTCGAAGTAGCATCGTTGCAAATTCGCCAGGGTCAGTCGCTCGCGTTCGAAGCCGCGTTCGCGAAAGCTCAAGCGATCATTAGTTCCATGCCGGGGTATCGCTCGCATGAGTTACAGCGCTGCACTGAGCGGCAAGACCACTATCTACTGCTGGTGCGCTGGGAATCGGTGGAAGCTCACGAAGTCGGCTTTCGCAAATCGCCTCAATATCAGGAATGGAAAGCGCTGCTGCATCATTTCTACGATCCCTTTCCGACGGTGCTTCACTATGAAACCGTTTGAATTGACGCGCGAGTAGATTTATCCGAGCAACACGACTGAAAATCTCAACGCTGCATGTAAGTCTCCGGTTCGGCGCGATTTCAGTTGCAATACAAGCGTCAATGCGTGGATCGAGTTTCGACGGTTTGTTTGTCATTCGTTTTCTCCCCTTGCAGGCAGTGCTCATGTTCATCTAGCGAATCGCGAGTTGTCATCCGATTGCCACTCGATTCTCGGCTTCATCCGCTCTATAGTCACGGTTTGGTCGTAGCACATTAGAGGGCTTGGCAAATGATTACGCTTAATATCAACGGCAAGACTGTCGAGGTCGATGCCGCAACGGATACGCCGCTGTTGTGGGTGCTGCGGGATCATCTATCGATGACCGGCACGAAGTACGGTTGCGGCATTTCGCAATGCGGCGCGTGTACGGTACATGTGGATGGGCAGCCAGTGCGCAGTTGTTCGGTTCCCGCTGTGCGGTTAGTGGGCAAGAAGATCGCCACGATCGAAAGTTTAGGCGAGACCAAAATCGGCAAAGCGTTGCAAAGCGCATGGGTTGCCGAAGATGTGCCGCAGTGCGGTTACTGTCAGTCGGGACAGTTGATGAGCGCTACATCGCTGCTCGAGAAAAACAAGAACCCCAGCGATGCGGATATCGACGCCGCCATGTCCGGCAATATTTGCCGCTGTGCCACTTATGTGCGGATTCGCGCCGGCATCAAGCGCGCCGCCAAATCGTTAGTTTGAGGTGCCTGTCATGAATACTTTTCAAATCACGAATGCCAGCCGCCGCGATGTATTGAAAGCCGGCGCCGCTTTGACGTTGGCGGTTGCATTGCCGCGCATGGGTCATGCGCAAGCAACCTCAAGTGCATCAGCGGCAAAGGGTGCCGACTTATGGGAAGCGAATGCCTTTGTGCGCATCGCACCCGACAACTCAGTGACGGTGATCGCGAAACACTTGGAGATGGGACAGGGCACTAACACCGGTCTTGCAACCATTCTCGCCGAAGAGCTGGATGCCGATTGGTCGCAGATTCGCGTCGAGGGCGCGCCGGTCAACGCAAAGTTATACGGCAACAAGTTGCTCGGCGGCCAAGGTACCGGCGGCAGTACGTCGATTGCGAGTTCGTACGATCTGATGCGCAATGCGGGCGCGAAAGCGCGCGCGATGTTGGTCGCTGCCGCGGCAAAAGAATGGCATGTGCCCGCGTCGGAAATTACCGTATCCAAAGGCGTGGTCGCTCATGCGGCATCGAAGAAGAGCGCGAAATTTGGAGAATTAGTAGCCGGCGCGGCGCAATTGCCGGTGCCGACCGAGGTTAAACTCAAAGATCCAAACTCATTCACGTTGATCGGCAAGCACATGCCGCGACTCGATAGTCATGCCAAGTCGACCGGCACCGCAATTTTCACTCAAGATTTTAAATTGCCTGAGATGTTGACCGCAGTGGTCGCGCATCCGCCGCTGTTCGGCGGCAAAGTGAAAGACTTCGATGCGAGCAAGGCCAAAGCGATCAAAGGCGTGGTTGAGGTCGTCAAATTCGATACCGGCGTAACGACCGGCGTCGCGGTGTTGGCGAACGATTTTTGGTCGGCAAAAAAAGGTCGCGATGCGTTGAAGATCGAATGGGACGATTCCGCTGCATTCAAGAAGAGCACCGCCGAGATTATGACGGAGTACAAAGAGCTGGCGAAGACGCCCGGCAAGAGCATGCACAAAGAAGGCGATGTGGATGCGGCATTTGCATCCGCCGCGAAAACAATCGACGCGGAATACGAATTTCCGTATCTCGCTCACGCGGCGATGGAGCCGATGAACTGCGTAGTGCAAATCGGCGACGATGGCGTCGATGTTTGGAACGGTGAACAGTTCCAGGCGCTCGATGCGCCGGCAATTGCGCGTGTCGCGGGCGTGTCGCCGGCGAAAGTGAAAATCAACGTGCTGTATGCGGGCGGTAGTTTCGGTCGCCGCGCGAATCCAATGGCCGACTATCCGATGGAAGCGACGGCGATAGCGAAAGCCGCGAATACAAAGTCACCGGTGAAACTGGTATGGACTCGCGAAGAAGATATGCGCGGTGGTTTTTATCGACCAATGTATTTTCATAAGATCAAAGCGGGATTGGATGCGCAAGGCAACATCGTCGCGTGGCAGCATCGCATAGTCGGACAACAAGTGATGGCCGGCGCCGATCAAATGTCGACGGAAGGCGCGGCGAACTTGCCGTATGCAATTCCCAATATCTCCGTCGATCTTCATTCAACCAAGAATCCGGTTCCGGTGCAGTGGTGGCGTTCCGTTGGATCGACGCACACGGCTTTTGCGACCGAATGTTTCTTGGACGATGTCGCTCGCGCGGCGGGCAAAGATCCGGTGGAACTGCGTCGCTCGCTACTCGCCAAACATCCGCGACATCTTGCGGCGTTGAATCTTGCGGCTGAGAAATCCGGCTGGGGCAAGGCGATGCCGAATGGCAAAGTGCGCGGACTGGCTTTGCATGAGTCGTTCAACACCGTGGTTGCACAAGTCGTCGAAGTGTCGCGCGCGGCAAGCGGATTCAAAGTGGAGCGCGTAGTGTGCGCGGTGGATTGCGGTCTCGCCGTCAACCCCAACATTGTTGCGATGCAAATGGAATCGGGTATTGGCTATGGCTTGTCGGCCGCGTTGACCGGCGAGATTTCTCTAAAAGAAGGTCGCGTCGAGCAAGGCAATTTCAACAACTATGCCGTGCTTCGCATGAAGCAAATGCCGAAGATCGAAGTACACATCGTGCCATCAACCGCGAGCCCGACAGGTGTCGGCGAACCGGGTACGCCGCCGATCGCACCGGCAGTCGCAAATGCGGTGGCGACACTGAGCGGCAAACCGATTCGGGTGTTGCCGTTTGCAGCCGCGAATGTGAGTGTGAACACGTGATTCGTTGAGTAGTGTGATCGGGAGATCGATGACGCATCGGTCTCCCGTTCTCGTTGTTTGTCTACGGCCTGACAAATCTACAATCGGATGCGGACGTGCCCTTAAGCCGCAGTTGTTTCGTTCGATTTGTTTCATTCGGAACAATTGCAAGGGTGAATAAGCGTCAATCGGTAGCGTTTTGCGGTAATTACCTGTTTTTGCCGATTGCCATTACAGGCATCTTGACGCAAAATAGCCGTCATTCTCCTGTAACCCTTTGATGCTTTGTCCGGAGACTTTTCCCGGATTTGATTGGTCGTTTCCGTTTTTTCCTTTGGTGCATTCAATGAGTGGCGATTCGTTTCAAGTTCGATTTCATCCCAAACTCGGCGTCGTGATTTACGATCCGGTGGCGCAAATGGGATTGGCACGCGAACAGATTCGCCTGTTCAAAGTCGGTGCGATGGGCGCCAGCACGTTCATGAAGACCATCGTCAACAAGGATTTGGCGAATTGTCCGGTGGAAACCGCCGACGACAACGCCAATGCGGTGACGATTTACCGCACGGCTCGCGCGAATCGCGTCAAACCCTATTGCGCGCAATGTCGTCGTCACTTTGGTTCTGTCGATTTCACCGTGTGCACGGATTGCTCGTCGATTCGTTGCACCTGCGGCACTTGCGGATGCGTTACCAAGCGGCGCAAAGCCGCTTAACAATCAAACCGACGCAAA
>JAYTQU010000053.1:0-19445 GCA_043746555.1 Pseudomonadota bacterium
CGACGCTCACCGATAGGTATTCGATGCGATCTTGGCTCGTCGACGACACCGGCCAGTCCAACTATTTTCTTTTTGACGGAAACTCAAGGCAAAGGACTGGCTAGCATCCTCAGTATAGAGAGAGACCTGTCGCGTGGCTTTATAGCGAATCGCGGGCCTTATAGAGGAGGCCGTTTCAAACATGCCTATTACCCGTATCTTCAAACGATTGGCTGGCTTTATTCGTCGTTGGCTACGCGCGATGCTGCGTTGCTAGTCGCATCGACCGAGACGCGGCCGCACGCAGGCCGATCAGCAACGCTGGACCAATGTTTACTTTGCTACGCTGGGACTCTTCACATTCACTGAGGCCCCTGCGCATGCAAGCCAATCTCGATGTAGAAACCACTGACTGGAGAGCCGTACGCGGGAATGACGGAACACGCGCTGTTTTCGCTTAAGTAAGCGCCATTGGTCCAGGGGGCCCGCTGCAATATCGCGAGGACGACTCCCGCGACATTCTTGGTACGTACCAGGCAATCTTGAAATCAACAGCCGATCTGCGTCTCCCAGATAGCTTCGATTCATTTGTTTCGCAAGTTCAGGAGTGGAATCGGCAGGTGATCGAATCGCGACAGGCGAAAAATCCTGGCGAATTTAAGACACAAACCAATCGAGCCAAGAACACGGTATTCGTTACACCCGAACTGATGGTGGGAACGCTTGAGAAAGGTTTCGAAATCATCATGAGCGCTAGCACTCCGGCGGACCGCGCTGCGCTCGCGATGTTTGTAGTTGCTGAAGTACATCCATTCACCGACCGCAATGGTCGCACTGCGCGGCTCGCTATGAAATTCTTTTTGACGCACGCGGGGTTAACGCGAATTATTATTCCGACGGTGTATCGAAACACACACAGTGCGATGTACTACGACAGAGTGGGTCGACGAATGTGCGGTGACGATAAACTTGCGCAAAATCGCGCGTGCGATGAGTGTTCGACGCCGCCAACGAAAAGTTTTTCTGCAGCGTCGCGTTCGTAAATCGAGCAGCTATTCAGCGACTGGCAGCCGTGAAAGCCAGTCCGAGTTGGTGGGGGCAAGTTTTGGAGCAACTGAAAAATGAGCGAATTGAAATTCTTTTCCGTATCATTTGCTTAGCTCGACTATTCGAGCGTGCCCTTCCCACCAATCTCTCCGTTGCAATTTTCATTGGAAAATTGCAACGGAGAGATTGTTCTTCTAGCGGGCTTGCCCACACCTACCGTAGCGTCAGCGTTCTTGAGGTTCAACCCTTGCACAGCTACCGCAGCGTCAGCGTGGCGCTAGCCAGAACGGTTCAAAGATGCAGCAATCGCCAGGCGATACTTACCGTTGCGTCGGTGTCTTTTCCGCCACTATCTATAAAACGATACAATACAAGTGTCGTAGTGGCCCAAATGTCGTAGTGGCGATCGCGGTCGCATTGAGCATCCGCGATAAAATCTGCCGAATGAAACTCTCGAGAGCAATTCGAAATGATCCGGAAACTAATGTTCGGCATTTTGGCGGCATGCTGTGCGGTGAGAAGTGCTGCGGCCGCCGAAATGCAGGAGCTTACGGATGCTTACGGTCCGTTCGGGCCGTTACATATATATAGAACCAGCGATCATCCGAGCCATGTCGTGTTGTTCGTATCCGGCGATGGCGGTTGGAAACTCGGCGTGGTCGATATGGCGAAGGCGTTGGCCGAAATGGATAGCATGGTCGTGGGAATTGACATCACGCGATATATTGCCGACTTAAACAAGTCGAGCGACCACTGTAATTACGCGGCGGCGCATTTAGAGGGGCTTAGTCAGTACCTGCAAAAGAAATTTGGTTTCGCGCACTATGTGCAGCCGATTTTAGTGGGGTACTCCTCGGGCGCGTCGGCGGTGTTCACGACGTTGGCGCAATCGCCGGATAATACTTTTTCGGGCGGCATCAGTTTGAGTTTTTGTCCGGACCTTAAAACGACAAAACCATTTTGCAAAGGCAGCGGCGAACTTGCGAGTACGGCCGATCCGAAACTGGGGTTTATCTATCAACCGACGGCGAAGCTTCCATCGCCTTGGATCGTCTTACAAGGTGAAATCGATGAAGTGTGTTCGTCGCGAGATACTGAAGCGTTCGTTACGCAGGTGGGCCAGGGCGAGTTAGTCGCGCTACCGAAAGTGGGACACGGATTTTCGGTAGAGGCGAATTGGATGCCGCAACTCAAGACAGCGTACTTGCAGCTAAGCGGCAATCGGCAAACCGCTTGGATGGCTGCACCGAAAGGCAACTCGATGAGCGACTTGCCGCTCGTTGAGTTACCGGTGACCCGCAAATCCGATGTTGCCGCCATCATTGTGTCGGGCGATGGTGGTTGGGCCAGCATCGATAAACAACTTGGCGAGGCGCTGAATCGAGATGGAATTCCGATCGTTGGGCTCAACGCGCTGCAATATTTCTGGGAGAAAAAATCTCCCGACATTGCCGGCCGCGATTTGGCGCGCATACTCGCTCACTATAGTAAAGCGTGGAACATCGAGCGCTTTATATTGGTCGGCTATTCGCGCGGCGCAGACACTTTACCGTTTATGGTGAGCCGGCTTCCCGACGAACTTAAAGCTCGCGTGACGACGGTGGTATTGCTCGGACTGGACGGCACTGTAGATTTTGAATTTCATGTTGCCGATAGGCTTTCTAGTCGCAATGCCGGCGCGCAAGAAGTCCTACCCGAAGTGCGGAAAATAACATCACTTAATGTATTGTGCGTTTACGGCGCGGACGAACGCGACAGCGGTTGTCGTAAATTGGATCCTTCGGTTGCGCGTGTTGTCGAGATGAAAGGCGGACATCACTTTGCCGGCGAGTATCAAAAGCTGGCGGCGCTTATCTTGGAGCACAGCAAGCGCTAGAGCGGAGTTTTCGATCGCCGTGACGGCGTCGAGTTAATCGCTCGGCCGTCTTTGTCCTTTTCGCACAACACGATTCGCGCAGCGACGAAACCAATTGTTAACAGACCGTCGGCGTTCACGTGTCTTCCACGTAATTCGATGGTGGATTTCTCTACACTGCTGTGGCGTGTAACAAGTAATTCTACTTTGTCAGGTTGGGATCAAGCGATGCGGGGCAAGGCGCAACGGCCTGAAAATGCGCAGCGTACACGGCAGTACGTGAGTATTTTTCAGGCCGTTGCAACGCCGCACCGCGCGCTTCAGCGCAACCTGACAATGTAGAACTAATAGCGTGCATTTTTATCGGAGTCGCGGAGGAGTGATAGTTGTGAAACGCGTTCATAGCGCGCTACGCGCATGATGTGGGCGCAACAAGCACGCGGAATCAAGCTGATCGTTCTTTACAAGTTCGTCAAAGCGGCGCTCATGCTGCTGCTTGCGTTGTGGTTAATGCTTGCTCCCGATCTTGCCTATCGGCTTGCGACACACGGCGTGCAAGAACTTGCCGAACGCGGAGCCACTGGCTATCGCTTGGCGCAGTGGTTGAATCTACATCTGACGGAAGGTACTGCGATCGGCGCAGCGGTCCTTGCGTGGATCGACTGCGGATCGAGCGCCGTCGAAGGTGTGTTGTTGTTGAGCGCAAGATCTTGGGCGCGATGGATTGTCGTGATCGAGTCGGCCGCGTTGCTGCCCATTGAAGTTTGGTCGATCTGGGATCGACCGGGATTCGGAAAGCTATCGATACTGATTGCGAACGCTCATGTTGCGCATCGACGCGACTACTTGGCAAATCCGACGATGCGTGAGATGGGAAACCGGAGCACCTCGCTGTGGGGACTGCGCCGCGACGGCGGCGAGTTTCGCGCCGAAATTCGCATTGGTCCTATTCGCACTGCCGATGGCGTGGCAATCGCAGCTGCTGTGCGCGACGCGACTGATAATGAAAAGATTACGACGCTGCTTGCCCAGGCGCGCGATGCCGCCGACCAAGCCAACGAAATAAAGAGTCGATTCGTCGCGGCCGCCAGTTACGTAGAGTAGCGGCAACAACTTAGTCCTTCCATTGCACGGACCGAATTCGGTGCGCTAAAAAAGGCACTGTAGACCGACACGTCATTCATGTTTAGCTTTCGATCGAGTACCTTCTTGCTGTGTTGTTGGTGCGATAGTGTTTAGCATCGGTCAATTGCTAGGTGAAGACGCTTAACCATACGATAGCGGCGGCTGATGCGAGTGCAAAAACCAGCGGTCCAGCAGAATGTGTCGGGCGAACCAAGTTTGCTTGAGTAACGAGCGCGCAATCGTTGTTCGAAGGGAGGAGGGAGGCGTTGACGACGGCGGCGAACGACGGCGGCCGAATCGGTCGAGCAGTTGGGTCTCGTAGCGTTCGAGTCGTGCGTGCGAATAATTGCCGTCCACTGCCACGATGGTTTGCGCCGCCATGATTCCGGACTCAATTGCGGGACGTATGCCTTCGCCGCTTTGCGGATAGGCAAGCCCGGCGGCATCGCCGATTAGCATCGCGCCGTTGTCGATGACCGGTCGCGTCGAATTTGGCCGCAGTAGATAAGCATGCCCTTTGAAACGGGCATGCATGTTTTCAGGCACTTTGCCTTGCGCGACCAGCCATTCCCAAAACGATTTCAATTGATCGCCGAGATGACGATTGTCGTCGCGCCCCAAGCCGACGTTGAGATAGTTGCCTTTGCGAACACACCAGCCGTAGCCTTTGAGATCGTCGCAGAAATACAGTTCGGGAGTTTGCGGCGCGACGTTGCACGCGCGAGCTTGCGTATCGCTCATCTCAAATTCGATTTCCTGAGCGGTAATCGCCGCTTCTTCGCGACCGACAGCAGCGCCTATAAATTGTGCGACCGGGCAAAAATGTCCACCCGCGCCGACCAATAGCGGCGTACGAATCGAATCATTAAGCAGCCACGATTTTCCGTCGCGTTCGATTCCTTTCAGTGGCTGCCCAAGTTTGAGTTGCGCGCCACAGCGTCGCAACAAGTAGTCGTCGAATTCGCAGCGACGAATGCCGTAGCTGACGATTTGATTGTATTGCACGTTGACCGCTTGCTCTTTCCCCAACCCGGTCACGAAAGCGGTGATGGGTTGCAACACACGGTCCTGCCGATAGTGTTCGACATCGATCGCAAGCTCGGCAATCACATGTGGCGTGATCCATCCAGCGCAGATTTTGTCGCGTGGAAACACGGCCTTGTCGAGCACGGCCACATTGAAGCCCGATTGCGTCAACGCTTTTGCGCAAGTGGAACCTGCCGGCCCACCGCCCACAATTACTGCGTCGAATGTTTCCATGAGCTAGTATTGGTAAATGTCGTCGCGCGTCCACGCGATCTCATTGTTGACGCGTGGCGCGAACAGCACTTGAAACAACTGCATTTCGCCGGTGTTGAAGGCCGCTTCCGATCCGGCCAGATATAGTCGCCACATGCGTACGAACTTCTCGTCGAACATCTTTGCAGCTCGGTCGGTCGTTCGTTCGAAGTTGGCGCGCCACGCTTGCAACGTCTTACTATAGTGCAAGCGTAGGTTCTCGACATCGAGTACCGAGCAGTCCGCCGCCTCGAATATGTCCATCATCTCCTTCAGCGACGGCGGGCGAGCGCCGGGAAAAATGCGTTTCTCGATCCACGCGTTCAATGCGGTGGATCGATCGCGACCGATGGTATGAATGAAACCGCGGCCGGATGACGTAAGGCAATTGTTAATGAGCCGTCCAAGGTCCGAAAAATTTCGTGGGCCGACGTGCTCCAACATGCCGACGGAAACAAAAGCGTCGTAGCGGGAATTGGGAGCGGAGCCGATGTTGCGATAATCGTCTTCGATGAATTCCACCTGTCCACTCAGGTTCTGCCGCTTCGCTTGCTCGCGCGCATAGGCGATTTGTTCGTGCGAGATATTGAAGGCGCGCACCTTGACGCCATAGTGGCGCGCCATGTGCAGCGCCAGTGAGCCCCAGCCGCAGCCGGCCTCGACAACAACTTCGCCCGAGCGCAGCCGCAGCTTTCGACAGACATGATCCATCTTTGCAACTTGCGCTTGCTCGAGCGTTGCCGTGGGCGTCGAAAAGTATGCGCAGGTATACGCCATCGTTTCGCCCAACCAAAGCGCATAGAAATCGTTGCCGATATCGTAGTGATGATGAATATTGTCGCGTGCGCCGGAGAATGTGTTTGATCGCGATCGGCGCAGACGCTGTTCTATTGGGCTTTCGGTCGAGTTGGATCGTTGAGTGACGCGCTGTCCGCGATAAACCTCCTCGATCAATCCGGTGAGGTCGCCTTCGACCGCGATGCGACCCGCACTATAGGCCTCGCCAAACTCGATGTCGGGATGAGCGAAAAGTTTGAGCAGCGTACTGCGATCTTTGACGTGCAGGCGGGCAATCGGTTCGCGCATCGACGTCGATATGCGTTCGCCGCTCCACAAAACAATTTCAATTGCGGGATTGCCCGCGCTGCGCAGAACGAATCGCATCGTGCGGCCCGCTAGCGATGCCTGGCGCGCCTCTCGTAAAGTGGCGGAGTGATCTGCTTTCGGCGAATCGGCTTTGTGATCGTCGTCGACCGTCCAGTTCGATTCCGTCGTGAGTTGTTCGTCTAGCATACCGTCCACCGTTCTCCGCCGCAGTCAACGAATTATGGTTATTCAAGTAACGATTCTAGCTCGTTTCGCATTGTAGTAAATCAAGCCGTAAAACCGCCCGTAAGACCAGCATCTTATAATAGCGGGATCGTTGGTAGCGATTTCCCCCGGCGCGGTTACGTAGTTCCCGCGATCCACAGCCAAAAGTCTTGTTGGGGCGCAGCATTGCGAATGGCGTGCGAATGGCGATATTTTGGCTAACGGCGCTCGAATCAAAGACAGCGCAGTGGATTTCAAGACCAAGCTTGCAATCAACGACAAGCTCGACCAGTCAAATACGATGGTGCGAGCGCTTGGTTGGCGAAGTACGTTCTAAATTGCGAAGGATTGGTGCAAGCTCGGCATGTCGACCGTCGTGTTCTTGAGGAGCGAAGCGAAGTGTTGCATGGTGTCGGGTTCGCCATGAACGAGAAACGTGCGCGCGGCTCCGGTTTGCGCGTCCCACGCCAGTAATTCGGCTTGGTCGGCGTGCGCGGAAAAACCGTTGATCGTATGAATGTTGGCGCGCACGGCGATTTCTTCGCCGAAGATCCGCACCGTTGTTGCTCCGTCGATGATCTGTCGAGCCAGCGTGCCGCGACCGGCGTAGCCGACAAATATCACCGCGGAATGCTCACGCGCCAAATTTTGCATCAGATGGTGCCGCACTCGACCGCCCGTGCACATGCCCGAGCCCGCCATGATGACGATGCCGCCGGTAAAGCGATTGAGCGCCATTGACTCGGCCGATTCGCGCGTGAAGTGCAAGCCGCTGAACGAAAAAGGATCGCGATGTTCGCGAAACAACTCGCGTGTTGCGGCGTTATAGCATTCCGGATGATGCTCGAAAATCTCTGTGGCGGAGATCGCCATGGGCGAGTCGAGAAAGACTTGTAGGCTGCGGGGCAATCGATCGGATTCGATTCCCGCGTGCAGAAAGTACAGCAATTCCTGCGCGCGCTCCAAAGCAAAAGTTGGAATAACAACGTTGCCGCCGCGTCGAAAAGCATCGCCGATGGCCGTATACAATTCATCGACTGATGGACCGATCGGTTTGTGCAATCGATCGCCGTAAGTCGTTTCCATCACCACTACGTCGACTTTTGGCGGTGGAGTAGGATTGCGCAGAATCGGTCGGCCGCTGTTTCCGAGATCGCCGGAGAACAATATCGTTCGGCGCGAATCTCCTGCCGCGAGTTCCAACAAGATGCTCGCCGAACCGAGAATATGACCGGCGTCGATGAACGTTGCGCGGATGCCCGGCGCGATTTGCATCGGCGTGTCGTAGCTTGCAACACGACCGAAGAAATCCAAAGTGTTCAGCGCATCGAGTACGGAGTAGAGCGGCGCAGTGGAATCCTTGTTCGTATGGCCGTGACCATGATGATTCTGACGCGCTTGACGAGCCGCGTCTTCCTCGTGCAGATGCGCCGAATCCAGCATCACCAGGCGAGCAAGTTCGCGCGACGCGGCGGTGGTGACGATTTCGCCGTGAAATCCGCGCTTTGCCAACAACGGTATACGTCCGCAGTGATCGAGATGCGCGTGCGTTAACAACACGAAATCGATGTCGTGCGGTTCGAAGCCGAAGCCTTCCGCGTTTTCTTCGTTGAGTTCGCGTCCGCCTTGATACATGCCGCAATCGATCAATAATCGCTTGCCGTTGCATTCGATTAAATGGCAAGAGCCGGTGACGCCTCGATCGGCGCCGTGGAATTCGATTTTCATTTGCGATGCTCCGAACAAATCAACGGTTCGCCGTTGGCCTCGTGCCATTGAAGAATGCCGCGCCAGATATCCTCGGCGGTTTCGGCGAACCAAAACAATTCGCGATCTTCGGGATCAATCACGCCCTCATCGATTAAAAAATCGACGTTGAACGCTTGACGCCAATATTCCTCACCGACCAACACAACCGGAACCGGTTTAATCTTCCGCGTTTGAATCAGCGTCAAAGTTTCGAATAACTCGTCGAAGGTGCCGAAGCCGCCGGGAAATGCGACCAACGCCTTGGCTCGCAACAAAAAGTGCAGCTTACGCAACGCGAAATAGTGAAAGCGAAAGCATAGTTCGGGCGTGATGTACGGATTTGGGTATTGCTCATGCGGTAGTTTGATGTTGAGGCCAACCGTCTTCGCGCCCATATCGAACGCGCCGCGGTTGGCCGCTTCCATAATTCCCGGTCCGCCGCCGGTTAAGATCACCGCGTGCGATGCGTTCGGACCGCCATTCGCGCGACTTACCAGCCGACCGAATTCGCGTGCGATATCGTAATAGTGGCTCTTGGCAAGCACTCGTTCGGCGCGGCGCAGGCGCGACTGCAATTCCAAGTTGTTTGGATCGACCGCCGATTGCTCGCGCAACGTCGCAACTTTGCGCCGTGCTGCCGCAGGCTCGACGATTCGAGTGCTGCCGAATACGACGACGGTATTGACGATGTCATGCCGAGACAACAACAGTTCCGGTTTGGAGTAGTCGATCTGCAAGCGCACGCCGCGAGTGGCGTCTAGGTTGAGAAAATCGATGTCTTGATCCGCCTCGCGATAGCTTGGGCTTTCCAACAGCGCTTTGAGCCGTCGCGGCGCATCGACGTCGTCTTCCGCTGTTTTCGGCTGCTGCCAGGGCAGCGGTTCGCGACGCTGATGCGGATGGGCGGGCGTCGGAATACTGGATTTGGAAGTCGGTGCATTTATTTTGGTCATAGCGGTCTTGCGTGGCGTTAGTCGGCCGATCCAGGCTCGCAGGTTCCGTTGTAGGTTAAAGCGATCATCCGGAAAATTCTATTTTTGCTTAGTTCGGACGAGGAAACGCCGTTGGCCCCGAAGTACATTCCGCCATTGTCAATGAGCCACAGGCGGGCTATGGTCCGTCGATGACCGTTCCTCTGCAAGTCTGCGCGCCGTTCAGTGTCGAGCGCGTCGTGCTCGATCGATTGATCGCACGTCTTAGCGAGCGTGAGTGTCTCTTGCACGGAGCAACGGTGCGCGATCGTCAGCGACGACTTGGGGCGACATGGCGTTGCGGCGCGCGAAAAGCTGCGTTTCGATCAGGCCAATGTCACGGGCAACGTGATTAGCGTGGAACAGAATCTGCATGGACGTGTCTCACTGGAAACACCGCTTGGCGTGACACGCGTGCTCGACATGTTGAGCGGCGAACAATTGCCGAGAATTTGTTGACGAAATAATACGTTTTCGATTTTCAATACTGTCGAGAATCACTGGAGACACAAAATGCAACTCGGAATGATTGGACTTGGGCGAATGGGGTCCAATATGACGACGCGTCTACTGAAAAGCGGCCACCAATGCGTTGTCTATGACTCGCACGCCGACGCCGTTGCAAAACTGGTCGGACAACATGCCGTTGGAGCGGCCTCCCCGAAAGAGTTTGTCGATCGTTTGGCCAAGCCGCGCGCCATTTGGCTCATGGTGCCCGCAGCGGTGGTCGATCAAGTGTTGGCGTCATTGACGCCATTGCTTTCTCCGGGCGATATCGTGATCGACGGCGGTAACTCGTATTATCGCGACGACATACGTCGCGCCGCGGAATTGAAATCGCAGCAGTTGCATTACGTCGATGTCGGCACCAGCGGCGGTGTGGCGGGATTGGAACGCGGTTACTGTTTGATGATCGGTGGCGAGGCGCCCGTCGTTGAATATCTAACACCTATCTTTGCGACATTGGCGCCGGGAGTTGCCGCCGCGTCGCGTACGCCGGGTAAAGTCAAACCCGGCACTGCGGAACAAGGTTATTTACATTGCGGACCCTCCGGTGCAGGTCACTTCGTCAAGATGGTTCACAACGGAATCGAATATGGGTTGATGGCCGCGTACTCGGAAGGACTCAACATTTTGCGCAATGCGAATATCGGCAAGCAAACGCATAGCATCGATGCGGAAACGACACCGCTGCGCAACCCCGAGTTCTACCGGTACGATCTCGACTTGAGTGAGATTACCGAAGTGTGGCGTCGCGGCAGTGTGATCGGTTCGTGGTTGCTCGATCTCACTGCAAGTGCATTGCACGCCGACCCCGATTTGAAAAACTTCGCCGGCCGCGTGTCGGATTCCGGCGAAGGACGTTGGACTGTGACAGCGGCGGTGGAAGAGGGAGTGCCGGTGTCGGTCATTAGCGCCGCGCTCTTTGGACGATTCGCTTCGCGTGGCGACGCGGACTATGCGGATCGAGTGTTATCCGCGATGAGAAAGCAATTTGGCGGTCACGATGAAAAAAAGTAAACCAACCAGGGATTCGCGCAAATCCAGCGGTCGCACATCGCATTCCGACGCGTTGGTCGTGTTCGGCGTAAGCGGCGATCTCGCGCACAAGATGATATTTCCCGCGCTGTACGCCATGGCCAAACGCGGCGCGTTGAATTGTCCGGTGATCGGCGTGGCTTCGTCCAATTGGAGCATCGAGCGTTTGCGGCGACGCGTGAGCGACAGCATCAAGAAATCGGCCAAAGGATCAACGGGCATCGACAATCCGCGCGCGCTACAACGCCTGTTGTCTTTGCTGCGATATGTTCGCGGCGATTACCAGAATCCCGGCACGTTCGCCGATTTGAAAAAGGCGCTACGCAATGCGCGTCGACCTGCGCACTATCTCGCCATTCCACCCGCGCTATTCGCAACGGTTATCGAAGGATTGGGTAACGCGGGCTTGGCGAATAATGCGCGCGTCATCGTCGAAAAGCCATTCGGTCGCGATTTGAATTCCGCTCGCCAACTCAATCGCATCGCGCAGTCGGTGTTCCCCGAGGATTCGATCTTTCGCATCGATCATTATCTCGGCAAAGAAGCGATCATGAACATCCTCTATTTTCGTTTCGCCAATTCTTTTCTAGAGCCCATTTGGAATCGCAACAACATAGCCAGTGTACAAATCACTTTGGCGGAGGATTTCGATGTGAAAGGGCGTGGCGCGTTTTACGAAAGCGCCGGATGTTTGCGCGACGTGATCCAGAATCATCTTTTTCAAGTCGTCGCGCTACTTGCAATGGAACCGCCGGCCTATCAGGGTTACGGCGCTGTGCAGTCCGAGAAAGCGAAAGTGTTTCAGGCGATGCGACCGCTTGGGTCCGACGATCTGGTGCGCGGTCAGTACGCCGGCTATCGCAAAGAATCGGGCGTCGCACCGCGGTCCGATGTCGAAACGTTTTGCGCCGTGCGTTTGCACATCGACTCTTGGCGCTGGCAAGGCGTACCGTGGTACTTGCGTTCGGGAAAATGCCTGCCGGTGTCGGCGGTGGAAATCCTTGTCGAACTTAAGCCGCCACCGCAGCGGCTGTTCGACGATTCCGCGCCGAGCGAATCGACAGCGGGTGGCCGAACCAATTATCTGCGCTTTCGATTATCGCCGGATTCCGCTGTCGCACTTGCCGCGCGAGTAAAGCGAGCGGGCAAAGAATTCGTCGGCGACCAAAAAGAACTCTTTTTACTTGAGGAATTGCCGGGCGAGGAGACACCGTACGAACGACTATTGGGAGACGCAATGGCCGGCGATGGCGCGCTGTTCACTCGCGAAGACGCTGTCGAAGCGGCGTGGGCCGTGGTCGATCCGGTTTTGCAGAAACATCATCGAGCGCGCTCGTATCGACGCGACACGTGGGGACCGAAAGCGGCGGATGAACTCATCGCGTCGGACGGCCGTTGGCACAATCCACTGCCCGGCAGAACCGCGAAGTGAACGCAGTACACGATTGTGTTCTTTTGCTCGACGTCGACAATACCCTGCTCGACAACGATCGCATCATCGCCGATCTTGGCGATCATCTTTTGCGTGAGTTTGGGAGCGAGAGTCGCGATCGGTATTGGAAGATCTTCGAAGCACTGCGTACTGATCTCGGGTACGCGGATTATCTCGGAGCATTACAACGCTATCGACTCGGTGCGTTGAACGATCCGCGTCTATTGCGCATGTCGTCCTTCTTGGTGGACTATCCATTCGCCGAGCGGTTATACCCAGGCGCGCTCGCTGCGATCGAACATCTAAGTCAGTGGGGACCGACGGTGATCTTGTCGGATGGCGATGTGGTCTTTCAACCGCGCAAGGTGCAGCGCTCCGGATTGTGGGATGCCGTCAAAGGACGAGTGCTGATCTATCTACATAAGGAACAGATGTTGAACGATGTCCAAGAAATGTATCCGGCCCGTCACTACGTCATGGTGGACGATAAGCTGCGCATATTGGCGGCGATGAAATCCATTTGGATGGATCGATTGACGACCGTGTTTCCAAGACAAGGGCATTACGCGCTCGATCCGGCAAATATCTCGGCTTATCCGTCCGCCGATGTAACGATTGAACGTATCGGCGATCTCTTGCAATTCGATTTACACGCCTTATCGAAGGT
Source organism: Pseudomonadota bacterium (assembly GCA_043746555.1). Taxonomy (GTDB): domain Bacteria; phylum Pseudomonadota; class Gammaproteobacteria; order Steroidobacterales; family Steroidobacteraceae; genus CAZQYC01. The sequence continues at coordinate 12,954 of JAYTQU010000053.1, forward strand.
AGGTCGAAATGGCCTGAACTCGGGAGGCGGCACATGACAATCAGTGCACTGGCAGGAAAGCTCGCTGAACCCTCGATGCTCATCGACATTCCAAAGTTGATCACGGCGTATTTTTCGGAGCGACCTGATTCAGCGGTTGCGGCGCAACGTGTCGCGTTCGGCACTTCAGGTCATCGCGGTTCGGCGTTCCAACAGAGCTTCAACGAATGGCATGTGCTGGCGATCACGCAAGCGATTTGCTTGCATCGTCAACAACACGGTATCAACGGTCCGCTGTTTATGGGCATCGATACTCATGCGTTATCTGAACCGGCGCGTGTGAGTGCGCTGGAAGTGCTCGCGGCGAATGGCGTGGAGGTGATGCTGGCGTCGCACGACGAATACACGCCAACACCGGTCGTGTCGCACGCGATCCTCACTTACAACAAGGAGCGAGAGCAGGGGTTGGCGGACGGCATTCTCATCACGCCATCGCATAATCCGCCCGACGATGGCGGCTTCAAGTACAACCCACCGAATGGTGGCCCGGCCGATAAAGATGTCACCGGTTGGATCGAAAAAAAAGCGAATGAATTCTTAAGCAACGATCTCAAAGGCGTTAAACGCATTCCGTACCAACAAGCGCTGCGCGCGACGACATCGCATCGACACGACTATTTGAATACCTACGTCAGCGATTTGAAGAACGTGATCGACATCGACACGATTCGCGGTTCAAGTATTTCGATGGGCGTCGATCCTCTTGGCGGCGCGGGCGTTCACTATTGGCCGGCAATTGTCGAGAAGTACAATCTCAAGATTGAGGTGCTGAACAAAGAAGTCGATCCGACATTTCGTTTTATGACGGTGGACTGGGATGGCCGCATTCGCATGGATCCATCTTCGCCGTATGCAATGCAAAGCTTGATCGGTCTCAAGGATCGTTTCGACGTGGCCTTTGCCTGCGACACCGATCATGATCGGCACGGCATCGTGACACGCAGCGCCGGCTTATTGCCGCCCAATCATTATCTCGCCGTGTCGATTCACTATCTCTTTCAACATCGCTCGCACTGGCGCAAAGACGCGGCCATCGGCAAGACGGTGGTGAGCAGCAGCATGATCGATCGGGTTGCGGCCAAACTCGGCCGACGAGCGTACGAAGTGCCCGTTGGATTTAAGTGGTTCGTCGATGGCTTGCTCGATGGTTCGCTCGGGTTTGGCGGCGAAGAAAGCGCGGGCGCTTCTTTTCTCCGCCAGGATGGTCAGGTCTGGTCAACCGATAAAGATGGAATTATCCCTGCGTTGCTGTCGGCGGAAATCACCGCACGCACCGGTCGCGATCCCGGCGAACTTTATGGCGACTTGGCGCACGAATTTGGCGAGCCGATTTTCGAACGCATCGATGCGCCCGCCACGCCCGCTCAAAAATCTATGCTGGCGAAATTGTCACCGGACCAAGTCACGTCTAGAGAATTGGCCGGCGAGAAGATCCAAAACATTCTCACCCAAGCACCCGGCAACAACGCAAGCATCGGCGGATTGAAAGTCATCGCCGAGAACGGCTGGTTTGCTGCGCGACCCTCCGGCACCGAAGATATCTACAAGATTTACGCGGAAAGCTTTTTAGGCAAACAACACTTGCAGCGTATCCAGGAACAAGCCCAGACGATCGTCAGCGCGGCGTTGTCATCGATAGGCAAGTAACATGGCCAATTGCAGCGCCGCCCAATCACGACTCCCGACTGACTTTCCAACATGAACCACCAAACGCGAGTCGGTAGCCCCATCTATCGAATGCTGCCGACCGACATCGCAGGATTTGCGCCGCTCGCCGAGTTGGCGTTGGATATGCGTTGGTCGTGGAATCATGCCGCCGACAAGATTTGGATGCAGCTCGATCCGGAACTGTGGCAATTGACGCACAATCCCTGGGTCGTCTTGCAAGCCGCGTCGCGCGATCGCATCGAGCGCATGTCTTCCGATCCGACCTTCGCGGCCGAAGTCGGTGAACTCGTGACTGCGATGCGCGTGTCGGAAACCACGCCCGCTTGGTTTCAGAATACCTATTCCGACAAGCTGCTCAATTGCGTCGCGTACTTCAGTATGGAATTCATGTTGAGCGAGGCGCTGCCGATCTATTCCGGCGGCCTCGGCAATGTGGCCGGCGATCAACTCAAAGCAGCGAGCGATTTGGGTGTGCCGGTGATCGGCATCGGATTACTTTATAGCCAAGGGTACTTCCGACAAGTCATCGACAAAGACGGCGCGCAGCAGGCGGTGTATCCGTACAACGATCCGGGTCAATTGCCCATCACGCCGTTGCGCGGCGCGAATGGCGAGTGGCTGCGATTGAAAATCGATCTACCGGCATATTCGGTTTGGGTACGCGCGTGGCATGTCGAAGTAGGGCGAACGAAGTTGTTGCTGCTCGATAGCAACGATGCCGCCAACTATCCCACTTTGCGCGGCGTCACCAGCGAACTGTATGGCGGCGGTCCAGAGATGCGCTTGCAGCAAGAGTTGTTGCTCGGCATTGGCGGATGGCGTTTGTTGTCTGCGCTCGGCATCAAGCCTGAGGTGTGTCATCTCAACGAAGGCCACGCGGCATTCGCGGTGTTGGAACGCGCGCGCAGTTTCATGAAGGACACGGGCGAGTCGTTTGAAGTCGCGCTTGCGGCGACGCGCGCCGGCAATTTGTTTACCACGCACACGGCAGTCGCGGCGGGCTTCGATCGCTTCGCACCGAATCTCATCGAACAATACTTAGGCGAATATGCCGAGATGAAGCTCGGTATCTCGCGACACGACTTGCTGGCGCTGGGTCGAGGCAATGCCGACGATGCCTCCGAACAATTCAACATGGCGTATTTGGCAGTGCGCGGCAGTGGCGCGGTGAATGCCGTGAGTCGCTTGCATGGCGAAGTGAGTCGCCGCATCTTCGAGCCGCTCTTTCCGCGTTGGCCGGAAGCGGAGGTGCCGATTACTCATGTCACCAACGGCGTACATACACCCAGTTGGGATTCCGCCTCCGCCGATGCAGTGTGGACCGAAGCGTGCGAAAAAGATCGCTGGCTTGGAACTACCGAATCTGTTTCCAAAAAGATTCGCGCCGTATCGAATGCGGATCTGTGGAAGTTTCGCAATGCCACACGTGCAACGCTGATCCAGTACGCACGCGAGCGTTTGTCGCAACAGCTCGCCGCGACCGGCTCAACATTCGAAGCGATTGAAGTGGCGCGACATCTACTCGATCCCAATGCGTTGTTGCTCGGGTTCGCGCGTCGCTTCGCGACGTACAAGCGGCCGAACTTGTTATTGCACGATCCGGATCGCTTGATGCGCTTGCTGACCAATCCGGCGCGGCCCGTACAACTCATCATTGCCGGCAAGGCCCATCCGGCCGATCAAGCGGGACAAGATCTCATTCGTCAGTGGACCCAATTTATCCGCGAGACGGAAGCGCGTCGCCACGTGATCTTCTTGAGCGATTACGACATGTTGCTCACCGAACACTTGGTACAAGGCGTGGATGTGTGGCTCAATACGCCGCGTCGACCGTGGGAAGCGAGCGGCACCAGCGGAATGAAGGTTCTAGTAAACGGCGGCATCAATCTATCGGAACTCGATGGTTGGTGGGCGGAAGCCTATTCGCCGCAAGTCGGTTGGGCGTTAGGCGACGGTAAAGAACACGATAACGATCCAGCATGGGATGCGACCGAAGCCGAACAACTTTACGATTTACTTGAACGCGAAGTGGTACCCGAATTCTATACGCGTGACTTGGCGGGAATTCCGATCGCATGGGTCACACGCATGCGCGAAAGCATGGCGCAACTCACACCGCAATTCTCCACCAATCGCGCAGTGCGTGAATACACCGAGAAACACTACCTGCCCGCCGCCGAACGCTATCGACAACGCACCGCCGATCAATGCACGCAGGCAAAAAACATTTTCGCGTGGCAGCACAGTTTGCAAACGGGCTGGGATCGAATCCGTTTCAAGAATGTAAAAGCAGTCACGCAAGGCGATCAACGTCGATTCACAGTAGAGATCATGCTCGGCGACATTCCTGCGACGGCGGTGCGGGCAGAACTTTACGCCGACGCCAACGAACCGGAGTTACATGAATTGATTTGCGATCCGACCGTCGCGCCGAAGGACGGCGTAACGATCTATCAAGCAAAACTTTCCGCCAAACGCGCGGCGACTGATTTAACCGCGAGACTCATTCCGCGCTTCGATGGAGTGAGTGTGCCGCTGGAGGAAGATCGGATTTTGTGGGAGCGATAGGGGCGGAGGGCGTATCGGCAATGCGAATGGCTTGCAAGCCGACTTAACTACGCGCCTTCTCGAAGCCCTTTGCGTAGCGCGCTCAATAGTGTCTTGCCATGTTCGGAGCTTAATGGAAGCGCTCGAAGTAGCGGCTCGCCCCGCGTCTTGTCCATTCCTTGGTTAAGAACCGCCGCGACGCGAGTGAGTACTTCGTCATCGATCATCATCGCGATGTCACGTCCGAGAATTCGGGCACCGACGGTCTCCAAATCAAAATCCGCTTCTTCGAGTAATGCCGCATGTTCACTGTAAAGACGCTGTTCGTTTCCGGCACGTAGGTACGTCGTTAGCAGTAGCGCTAGATCGCGCGCGTCCTTGCGATTGGTCGAGCCACCTCGTTCACTCCATGCCGTAAGTTTCAGTAGTGCAAGTGCGGTCGGTGATACAAAAGGGATAGAGACACCGTCGGCCACGATGACGGGTATAGCGCGAGCTTGTGCCCCGCGAAAACCAACGGTCGACATGACTGTCGTAGAATGCGGCGGCCATGAAATCTCACCCGGTTAGCGTTCGATGGCACCGAATGGAACGATATCGAGCAACCTGGCGCCGCGAAATCCAAGTCGATGCGGAATATTCCGATGCTCGACAAATCCGCCTTGATCGAGCAGCCTGTTACGGAGCGCGTTGAATTTCGCCCAGTCATCCAGCATCAATCCCAAGTCGATATCTAGCGTCGCTTCGCCGGTATCGATGCCGACGCAAAGCCTTAGCACGACATCGCGACCAAAGGTACCGACAACGCAGTAGCTTATGCCGAGTACACGGGTCGACGTGTCATCTGCCAACAGCAGTTCGACGCTTTGCCGATCAAGCTTTTGCGAAACGTTTAGCAAGATACTCATTCATGACCTTATCGAATAGGCGTCAAAATCCCCGCTAAAATCCCCGTCTAACCGAACGAAAAACAGTTGGCATGCTTAATTCATGAGGAGGGGGCAGCGCGCACTTTGCATGATGTTCAACGCCAGCGACGCGGCGGTCAGGTACAATTTGTCCCACGTAATTCCAAAAACTCGATGGCATCTCGCCATCGATACTTCTCACGAAGTGCCACACGATCAGTTTGGCGTAGGCGAGGAGCCTGTCTGGAAAGACGCGCGAAGTTACCAGCAGAGTCTCCGATCCAGCGCCATATTGCTGGATCGCGATGGGTTACTACTGCAGTACGAGGAGGGGCCATGTTGAAAAGTATTTTAATCGGCGTGGTTTTGACGATTGTCATTGCTCTGATCGGTGCTTACGCCTTGATTCGCAGCGGTCTGATTTCAGCCAATGCCGATGCCACACCCGGTCGCCTCGAAACATGGATGGCGAGCACGTCGCTCGATGCAACGCTAAGTCGTGACGCGCCGACGATCCAAAATCCGGTCGCGCTGACCGACGACAATCTCCTCGACGGCGTTCATCTCTTTGCGGAGAACTGCGCGGTTTGTCATGGCTCCGCGAAGGGCACCGCATCGGCGTCACCGATTGCGGAAGGCCTCTATCAAAAGCCACCGCAATTGGCGAGCGAAGGAGTCGAGGACGACCCGGAAGGCGAATCGTTTTGGAAGATCAAACACGGTATTCGTCTAACGGGCATGCCGTCGTTTGCACACGCCCTTAGCGATCGGCAGATCTGGACGCTTGCGCTTTTCTTGAAGCACATGGACAAGCTGCCGCCCGCGGTTCAGCAGGCATGGAAACAAGTGCAGAACTGGCCGACGCCGCCCGTGAATGCGACGGACACTAAATGATTTGTTCGACGCGTTGTGCTCATTCAAGGCGGACAACCGCCGGAAGTGTTCGAGCGCGCGTTGCGCGAATTAGCGAAAGAGGCGGCGTAGTTCGGTCGGGAGGAAATGTTCACGTGCAAGACCTGACGGCAGCTAAATTACCTCAACAACGCAAACGCGACTTGGATGCCGGTGACTCCGATGCCCGTACGGATTGTTGAATGCTCGGTGCAAGTCCATTTCCGTCGGGCACGGCTGTCGTGTACACATTTCCCTCCAGTTTTCATGCGGGCACAGTGGCCGGTGCAATCGATCCAACGACTGCTGCACCGAACGGACAGGGTGGTTCCATCTACACAACAGATGTTACGGGTGCCGTAATCGCGGCCTTGAATGCGAGCGCCACGGGCTTAAGTTGGATGGTAACGAGTGACAACGAAGGTGCTTTGCCGGGCGC
>JAYTQU010000054.1:0-9118 GCA_043746555.1 Pseudomonadota bacterium
CGCAGGTTGCTCGCGGCGTTGCCGGCGTGCGCTCCGTCAAGAATGATATGAGAGTGAAGTGACGGCCATCTTGCGAATGCCTGTCCGGCTAACGATCACCCGGCCAATGGAGATATAGGCAATGCGTTATTTTTTGGTTGCATTGTCGATCCTACTTTGTTCCATCGTCACAGCACAATCGGCTCAGGCAGAAGTCGGTATCAGCATCGGCATCAACGTGCCGGTGTATCCGACGCTGGTGCGTGTGCCGGGCTATCCCGTGTATTACGATCCGCGAGCAAACTCGAATTACTTCTTTTACGACGGCGAATACTGGGTGTATGAGAGGGATAACTGGTACGCGAGCAGTTGGTACAACGGACCTTGGGAGTTGACGGAACCGGAAAGCGTGCCGCTATTTGTGTTGCGCGTTCCCGTGCGTTACTACCGCCGCCCGCCGACATACTTTCGCGATTGGAATTCAAGTGCGCCACCGCGTTGGGGCGAGCACTGGGGTCGCGATTGGGAACAGCGTCGTAGTGGTTGGAATCGATGGGATCGCCGCGCCACTCCAAAGCCCGCGCCGTTGCCGACTTACCAGCGACCGTATTCGCGAGATCGGTATCCGCGAGCGTTAGAGCAGCAACAATCGATTCGATCCGAGCGATATCGCTATCAGCCGCGCGAGCCGATCACGCAACAACATTATCAACAACCGCCGTCGCAGCCGAATCGCGAACGCGGCGATTCCGACAAGAGCGACCGGGACAAACCCAATCCGCAATGCAGGGGCCGTGACGACCGCCGTGACGACGGAAAGAACGATCGAAAGAACGATCGCCGTTAGCTGCGGGATCACGGTGACGACACGGCTAAATTTCGATAACGAGTGATTGACCAACAAGAGGTAATAGATATGAGTACTGTTCTCAAGGTGATTGCATTAGCTTCATTTGCCGCAATCGCGAGTGGCTGCCAAAACATGAAGCCGCTGGAGGCAGACGTTGCGATGCTGAAAACGCAAGTCGGTTCGCTGCAAACGGATGTCGACTCACTAAAGCAAGGCGCGGGCGCAACGGCTCAAGCGGCAGCCGATGCACAACGCAGCGCTCAAGCAGCCTCAAGCAAGGCCGATCAAGCGCTCGCTGCCGCTCAGGCCGCGGATCACAAAGCCGATGCGGTAGATGAGAAGCTCGATCGTATGTTCAAGAAGTCTGTTTCCAAATAACTCACGCAAACGGTACCGCGCGTTAGGGACGCACGCTCGTTCAGCGTGTGCCCCCAACGCACTATCGGTTCACCATCAATTTGGTATGCCTCATTGGTTCAAAATCATATGGGACCGGCATCGGGCCAACACCGCTATGTTCGATGCCGCGCAGACTCAATCAGCGCCGCGGCGTATCTTAAACCCGCCCAATCGATAATACGCCAGCGCGGACGCCGAGCGGTTTCTGTAGCCGTTGAATCTGGATATTGAATCTGGATATTGAATCGACTCTTGAAATCGACGTTTCGGCCGATTCGCTGTCGGTGAGCTTACCGGAGAGTTGCTCCATGAATCCAAATCTACGCTTATTGTTGGTCGATGATTCCGAAGACGATGTCCACTTGGTCCTGCATACACTGAATCGAGGCGGCTACGATGACATCCAGTGGGAGTCAGTCGACACGCCGGCGGCGATGCGCGTCTGTCTACAACGCCAAGATTGGGATGTCATCATTTCCGACAATTCAATGCCCGGTTTCAGCGCGCGCGCTTCGCTGGCGCTCGCTCACGAATTTCGACCGAAGGCACCCTTCATTGTCGTATCGAGCGAGATCGACGTTGAGACGATAGTTACGTTGCTAAAAACCGGCGCCAGCGACTTTGTTCCGAAGAAGGAACTGCCGCGACTCGTCACGGCCGTCCAACGTTGCTTGCACGATACCGAGAAAGAGAAAGAGGCGCAACGAAGCGCCGACGCACTGGAAGTTTCGGAAACTCGCTATCGTCGACTCTTTGAGACCGCGCTGGACGGTATATTGATTGTCGATGCGACCACCAGTCAGATCGACGACGTCAATCCCTTTTTGATCGAGATGCTCGGGTATTCACGCGAGGAATTCCTGGGAAAGAAACTGTGGGATCTCGGCTCATTTAAGGATGTCGATGCTTCCAAACAGTCTTTCAGAGAACTGCAAACTAAAGGATATGTCCGCTACGAGGATCTTCCACTGCTGACCAATGATGGGAAGCGCATAGATGTATAGTTCGTCAGCAATGTTTACCAAGTTGATCGGAAGCAAGTCATCCAATGCAATATTCGCGACATTACCAACCGTGTGCATGCCGAATCGAACTTGCGGAAGTTGACTGCGCAACTCGAACAACGCGTAACCGAGCGCACATTGCAATTGGAAGATATCAACAGGGAATTGGAGGCTTTCAGCTATTCCATCTCTCACGACCTGCGCGCGCCATTGCGACAGGTCGACAGCTTCGCGCTGATCCTGCAAGAGGAGTACTTCGAACAAGGCAGCCCTAAGGCGTTGGAATTGACACAGAGAATACGCGCCGCCGTGAAACGCATGAATTCGCTTGTAGATGCACTTTTGACACTCGCACACATTGCCACCAGCGACCTTAAACGCAAGCCAGTGGATCTCAGCGAACTCGTGCATATGGCTGCGGCGGAGCTTGAACTGAGCGATCCGTCGCGCAAGGTCGAATGGACTATTGCGGACGGTGTGTTCGTCGATGCCGACCCGCAACTGTTGCGCGTCGTTGTGGATAATCTGCTGAGCAACGCGTGGAAATTCACCGCGCAGCGCGAGCACGCGCATATCGAATTCGGCATCGCGCGACAAACGGACGGCAGCGTTGCATTCTTTGAGCGCGACGATGGCGCTGGATTCGACATGGCGTACGCCGATAATTTATTCGGAGCGTTTCAACGCCTGCATAGCAACAACGAGTTCCCCGGCACCGGCATCGGCCTCGCCACCGTGCAGCGAATCATTCATAGGCACGGTGGACGAATTTGGGCGGAGGCAACCGTCGATAGAGGAGCGACGTTCTGGTTCACGCTCACCGACGATCTACATGAACCGAAGAATGCAATTGGCAGCGTCAAAGCGAAGGTAAATCGCGTTTCATCGACCACTGCCGCAGTCACGAGCTAACCTCGCCGGCGTTTGTCGCAGAGAACCTATCTCCATGTTCGATGGCGTACAGACCCATAGCGCATTCCACTGCAATCATCATTCGCCGTTGCTGTGCTCGCGCGACGATCTCGATTGACCCTACGCGACTCAATTGTCGCGTAGGGTCGTTTTTCGACCGCGTGCCCGGCGTTACCGGCGCAAATCTGTCTGCGATCGATCAATGAATACCGAATGGTTATACGGGCTTTGGCATCTCACGTTCTGGAGTTACTTCTGGATCGCGGCGGTCATGCTGCAGGTAACGCTTCTCGGCTCCACGCTCTATTTGCATCGCGACGCCACCCACCGCAGCATCGATCTGCATCCGGTGCTGCGACACTTTTTTCGCGGCTGGATATGGCTGACCTCCAGCATGCTGACGCGCGAATGGGTGGCCGTGCATCGCAAACGCCATGCGTTTGCGGACCGTGCGGGCGATCCACACAGTCCCGTCAATGAAGGCCTGGGGAAGATTCTGCTCGAAGGAACCGAGTTTTATCGATGCGAGGCGCGCAACCCGCTTACACAAGACCATTACGGCAAAGGAACACAGGATGATTGGATCGAACGCAATCTTTATTCGCGGCATCGCAACGCAGGCATCATTGCATTCGTACTGATCGAGCTCGCGCTCTTCGGCGTGCCGGGCATTATCTTAATCGCCCTGCAAATGCTGTCGATGCCGGTGCTTGCAGCCGGTGCGATCAACGGTTTGGGCCACGGCGTCGGCTATCGCAATTACGAAGTCGAGAACGCAGCGACGAACATCGTGCCGTGGGGAATGTTAATTTGCGGCGAGGAGCTGCACAACAACCACCACGCATTTCCGGCATCTCCGAAATTTTCAGTACGCGCTTGGGAATTCGATGCCGGATGGCTCTTTGCGGTTTTGTTGGAATCGGTAGGTTTGGCAAAGATCAAGCGAACCGCTATTCCCTCAGGCGTGTTGACGCTTGCGAAATGGCCCGACACCGGCATGATCGACCCTAAAACGGTGTACGAGGTTGTTCGCCATCGCATGCAGGTACTTCGCGCGTACGCCAAACAAGTGACCGCGCCGGTTGTCGAGCAGGCGCTAGTTCGCCAATATCGGCAACCCAAAAAGTTACGACTTCCTGAAGCACCCAGATCGAAACGACCTGGCGCTCGCGCGCTTCGCAAACTGCTTACTCGTAGCCCAGCGTTGTTGGATTCCCCAGCGAAGAAGCGCTTGCAAAACTTATTGGCAGCCTATCCGGCGCTTAACATCGTGCACGACTATCAGGAACAGTTGCGACAACTTTGGGATACGATCTATCCGGCGAGAGACAATTTGCCTGAAATGTTCACGGGATGGTGCGCGCGAGCGGAAGCGAGCGGCATTAGATCGTTGGAGGATTTCGCCGCCGCACTGCGACTATTCTCCTCTACTGCCGCGAGGCAGAGGTAACATGCGTTTCGATAAAGACCATTGCTTCAGTGCCAAACTGGAATTTCGATTCTCCTTTTAGCGGCGATCCGACGTAGATCGTCAATGATGCACTTGGCTTCTTTTGCGTACTGTTGCTCCGCCGCTAGAATCGATCTGAGCATGGCCTGTGAGATGCGATCCTTGCCTTCCAGGTATTCGACCATCGCAAGCAATGCATCGATTGCAACGCGTTCTTCGATCAGATCCTCGGCGAGCATGTTTTCCAGCGTGGTACCGACGGAATACGCGGCGTGACTGCGGTAGGCGAGTGCCGCCGGTTCGAGATTCGGCTTGCCGCCCAGATTCCGGATACGCTCGGAAAGAATGTCCGCGTGATTCTGTTTTTGGTTCGCGCGAGCGAGAAACTCCTGCCGCATCGCGTTGGCTAGCAATCCTTCTACGGAACCAGCGTGCCGACGGTAACGCAGGGCACCGGCGAGTTCGTTGGCAAGCACTTCGTTTAGAATTTGCAGAACAATGTCCTGATCCGTGACGATGCGTATGTCGGCATCGTCGTCCGAACGCATGTTCGGCGATAGAGTCGAATTGGCGTACTGCTCTACTATTTCAACTTTCGCGTTCATCGTAGGATCTCCCGGGAAAATCTATCAGTGCAGTCGATGCAATTTCCGCCACGACTTTTTCTAGACTCGCGCGCCAACAAAGCGTGCTGCGAATACTTTAGCGATCGCGCCTATCGGCAAGTAACTCAGCCACCGCACCGTTCGCGCCGGCCGTATCGCCATTAGAGCGAATGCGAGCACACCAAGAACTAGCTTGGCGTGTCCGTTCGTGAGTATCTTCATTGTCACGCTGCGCGGAAACCGGTCGTCGGTCGCGAGAACTAGATCTTGACCGTTGTTCTTAACCGCCGGATCGAAGAGCAGCTGCAGTTCCGCGCGCGAGTGCGCGAGGCGCAGAGCTGCGGCGGAAGGTTCAAGCGTGCTGTTCATTGTGGACACCACGCAATTTTGAAGAAGCGAGCGTGGAAGCGGTTTCGTCTCCGTCGAGCATTCGTCCCAGGATAACTCGGTCGATTGCCCATTCGCGACGCACGGCGGCAAACAGCGGCGGTTGCCTTAGACGCGCACGATTGAAATATATGCCGGCACCGATCGCGATCGCAACAAAGAACGCGGTGAGTGCGTAGACTGCCGTCATTCGATACGGCGTGTCCCAGCCGGCCGCGACAATCGCGACACACATCATCAGCAAAGCGAACAATGCCGCAACAAACGCAAGCATCATGCTGCCGATTCGTATACGAAACTGCTCACGGCTAACGGCGAGATCCTGTGCCGCCAGCTCGGCGTAAGCGCCGAGATGACGGAACACGATGGGAGCCGCTTGCGGCAGCGACCAAAGACCGGACATGCGATCTCTACGTCCGTCGATGAACTAAAAATCCGACGACCGCGCCGAACAGAGCGGCTATTCCGACGGCTTGCCACGGACTGCCGCGCACGAAATCATCGGTTGTACCAGCCACTTGTTGAGCTTGACGTTTTACGGTTTGCGCGCCCGACGCGATTGCAATACGTGCCGAAGCCAACGTGTCCTGGACTTTGTTGCGCATCTGCGCCGCATCGACATCCATTGTGCGCGACGCCAAATCTTTGACGTCCGTTGCCAGATTCTTCAATTCTCCGCTCGCGACGTCCTTAACGGTTCGTGCGCCGTTGCCTAAGTCGCTTCTAACGCGGTTGGACTGCGCCGTGTCGGCCGCGTCGGTAAAGGTAGGGTTCATTGGATCGTCTCCTAATAACATACATATGGGCAAACCGTGCACGCCGAAGAAATAACTTGGAGCACGCGGTGAAAGTGGAAAGCCATAGCGGCCAGCTTTCCTGCGGAATTTGCGAATCATGTTGGATGGATGCAAACACGTCGGTACGCTGACGTACATATGCGCGTTAAATTATCGCGCTCGCCGCTCGTCGAAGAATACCGTACAGATGTTATTCAACCGCCTGCTTGCGAATGGCGTGCGAACCATCGCGTTCACATCGCAAGCGAACACGTCGGTGCGCTAACGGACAAACTTTCCTCGCGCGATTCCGGCATGAGTGCGCTCACGCACAGACGCGCGCGGTCCGTCGATTTATCGTGCGTTCATGATTATTTCCAGCGCGACAATAGACGACGTTACGGCAACGCCGACAAAGACAATTGGAACTGGCCTGCTACGCCGCGAGTTCATGTCTCTCGCTAGCGATCTACTTCCGCCTTGCGATTTTGTTTGCTTGCTGGCTGCCGGATATCTCAGTTCGCTGCTCTATTCGTTGTTCTTCCCGGATGCGTTATTTAGCTCCGCCGTTTGGAACAACCGCGGCAACGTGGCGTTGATCGGCGCAGTGCTTGCGCCGATCATTCTCTACGATCAAAACTTCGCGGTCACGGCAGCCAGGCGGCAGACGACAAAACTGATCCGCGCTTTCGCCGTTCGGTTCGTTTTAATCATTGCGATCACATTCGCGATCGGCATGACCAGCCGCGTTCTCGACAATCTGCCGCACACGTGGGTCGCCATTTGGCTCGTCACTAGTCTTGCGCTGACTTCCCTCACGCGGTTCGCCGTTGCAACTTATCTGCAAACTCTCAAGTACAAGGGTGCGCTAACGGAATCCATTGCGCTTGTGGGCGCCGGATCGCTCGCGCAGCGACTCAGTCAACATCTCCGCCGAACCAACGCAGACGTGGACATTCTGGGAATATTTGCAGATCGGGCTGATGGCGCCGATGCGGCCGATGGAATCGACGGCGGCAACACTAGCGGTAACGATACTTCTATATGGCCCGTGAGCTCGGTTGACGCATTAATCAAGTTGAGCCGAGCGCGTCGTGTCGATTGGATATTGGTGGCGTTGCCCGAGGCCGATGAAGCGCAATTGCAATCCATCGTACAACGATTAAAACCTTTGTCGATCCCAATCGCGCTGTGCCCGCAGCATTTAGAGCTGCGAATGCCGTGCAAACTGGTCGACTACGTCGCCAATGGCATGCCGGTGATACTGCTAGCCGATCGACCCATCAAGCGCTGGAACGCGGCGCTCAAAGCGGCAGAGGACGTCATACTCGGCAGCCTCATCGCAATCGCACTCGTACCGGTTTTCGCCTTGATTGCCTTGGCCATCAAGCTTGAAAGTCCGGGCCCGATCATTTTCAAGCAGCGAAGACATACGTTTAATAACGGCGAATTCGATATCTACAAATTTCGTACGATGCGCTGGAACCCCGCCGCGGTGGGCGCGGCGTTACAGCAGACTTCACGCAACGACCATCGCGTTACCCGACTAGGTCGTTTTCTGCGTGCTTCCAGTCTCGATGAACTGCCGCAGTTGTTCAACGTGCTCAAAGGCGAGATGTCGCTTGTGGGCCCACGGCCGCACGCAGTCAACATGCGCACCGAAGATCGTCTCGGCTGTGAAATCACCGACCAGTATCCGCATCGACATCGCGTCGAACCGGGAATGACCGGTTGGTCGCAAGTGAACGGCGCGCGTGGCGCTACACGCACCACCGCGGAACTGCAGCGGCGCATCGATCTCGATTTGTACTACATCGAGAACTGGTCTATCGGTCTCGATTTGAAGATTCTTTTGATGACTTGTCGAGAAGTCCTGAAGAGAACCAACGCCTACTAACACTTGACAGTCCATTGGCATCCGAATCGAAACACTCAAAGACTAGGCACGGTTGTTGAACTTATGATCATTTCCGACAACGCGGTGTTCGACGGCAAAGACAGCACGCGCGTCACTTTCAATAAATTGAATCGCGATTACTTGCTGCTCTCGAACGGCATGCTACCGCTGCTGGACTTCGTTAGCTTGCTGGCAGCCGCATTTATCAGCACGCAAGTTTTTTCGGCGTGGTTCGCCACTGTCACGTTCGATCCGCGCAGTTGGAGCGGCCATTACTTAGTCTTAGTAGCGGCATTGCTTGCACCGGCTTTGCTATACGATAAGCGTTTCGGATCGATCGCCAGCCGTGGACACTTTACCGCGCTGATCCGCTGCTATTTGACGGGATTCGCCACCTTCATCGGCGCCGTGTTTCTGATCAATCTTGCCAGCCATGTGTTAGACACTATTCCAGACGGGGCGGTGGTGACTTGGATAGCACTCAGTTTCGTACTGACGGCACTAACGCGGTCGCTGCTTGCAACGAACATGCGACGTCTCGCGCGCAACGGAACGTTCGCGGAGGTCATTGCGATCGTTGGCGCCGGACCGCTCGCCTCGCGACTTACTCAGCATCTGCGACAAACCGCGCCGACGCACGTCACGCTCCTCGGCATTTATGACGATGTCACGGATGATGTCACGAACGATCTCAGGGACGCCATCGTAACGACGCCAATCTACGGCATAGTCGACGACGAGCAAACTGCGCTCGCCGGCAACATCGACGACTTAATCGAACTCGGCAAGACGCGAACTATCGATTGGATCTTTCTCACGCTACCTCATAGCGACGAAAATAAGTTGCCGTCGATTGTGC
>JAYTQU010000055.1:0-4749 GCA_043746555.1 Pseudomonadota bacterium
GGGGGCCGCAAACCGGGGGAACGGGGATATCGGTCAGCAAGCGACGCACACCCGTGCCACGCTGACGCGCGAGTTCGGTCAATGCCACAAACTCATTCCGAAATTCGTCTATCGCGCTAGTTGTGATCCGCCGCCCACGCTGCGTGCCATCTTCACTCACCACCGTTGCAAGCAAGCCCTTGCGAACCAATTCGTACGCAACCTGCTGCTTCACTCCCAGCACCAGTGCAGCTGCATTGATCGACATTGGCTTTTTCGCAGTTGCTCTGTGAGCATCGAGCCAGGCATGCAGCTCCTCAACATCGAATTGCACAGCGCTGATTCCAACTTTGTCGGAGGCCCGTCTATAGCAACACAGCGCCGTGGATTGAATCGCACGAATGATCGCGGGGAACTCATTCTTTTGAAGCCGCCATGCTTTAAGTACTTGGTGCATCGTGACTAGCTTTCGGCATTCAACCGAATTGTCGGCAGCATGTGGCGTGCCGATGCGCGCCAGAGTTTGAACATCTTTTCTGGACAACGACCACGCCGCCGATTTTGATTTCGCAGGACTGATCCATGGACGTAGCAGATCGGCATCAATCAGTTCATACATTCGGCACTTGTTTATTCCCAGCAATTTTCGCGCTTGACCGAGATTGAGTGTGTTCGCTAGACGCTCCTTCACCTGTGAAAGCGCCACATCTGGAAATGCCCACGTGGTTCGCCCTGACGCGTGTTTGATCGCTGTGCCATCAATGGCCCCAGCGTGCGCAAGATGTTTCACGACGGACCTCCCGGTTTTATTGTTGCTCGCCACAATGCGAAGCGGTTTACGTGGGTGGTGATTGATTGTCTTTTCACTGAGCCGACGATTGCGCTTGCCTAGTAGACCGAACCAATGTTCGTGTAGATACGCTTCAAATGCGTCGCGCAAGAACTGAAAACACGGCTCCGCGAGATCCACGTACAGCGCTCGATATAGGCGACCGTAGGTGTCACCGATGCGAGAACTGTCCGGTGAGTCGGCACGCAGTCGATCCAATAGATCGAAAAAGTTTTGCGGCCACTCCGTGAGCAAGTCCGCCGTCGCCGTTGTGATGGCGAGCGCAATATTCAAGTGATGAAGGCCAGCGACATATCCCGGTCGCTTCGGCGGCTCGGCAAGACCGAATTGGCCGAAGTACGTCACCATCTGCAACCACTGCGCCGGAGCGAGATCAATGACACCTGTCGAAGGTGAATTGTTCAGCCGAGCAATCAGCGGTTCGTGCAGCGCTATTAGCGGAGCCGATGCCGGCGAAGCATTCGCGAGCGCTAGGTTTGCGCCACATGCGCATCGAGCAATTGCACCTCGTGCGACACGTTGCCATTCATTGCAACGTGGGCATCGGTCGCACAAAACGACTTTATGCATGACGCACACGCAACACAGTTTGATCTCCCATTCGCCCCGCACGAACTCTGAGTTCGACAAACAGTGTGGGCACCATCGGAATTCAGCGTGGTTAAAGTCGTCAACTCGTAAGGAGTGCGAGGGCGGCGAATTAACTCGGCTGTAGTAGGGATACGGTCCGACTAAGACATCAGCTGCGCGTCGTCGCAGTCTCAATCCGATGCGCAATAATCGATCAGGCGGATATCGCCACTGCTGCAGCGCCTTGCACAATCCGCGTGGTGAGTCATATCCATTGGCGATTGAAACGCGCAGCAGGTACCCATGTGGCGACTCGCCGACGGCCGGTCGGGGGCGAAGCGGCAGTCGCGGGAAGGGTACGCGTGTTAAGTGAAAAACGGCTTTGCCGCTTTCCCCAGGTTGCGACAGGGTATCAGCGCGGATACTCATGCGGCCAGCGTCTGTTCGATCTGCAAAACCGCAGACTCAAGGTCGCTGATGCGCTGACTAGGTACGATCGCCAACTGTCCAACGAGGGTTTTTATTAGCGCTTCCGCATCGCCATCGTCGGCGAGTGGTTGGGGCAGCGGCCAGTGTTTTATGAGTTGGTGCGCTTGCGTTGTATCGAGATCGGCTATTGCGGCCGTGATCATCACATTAATAATGTGAACGATCCGTTCTTCTCGATGAACGTCTGATGCGGGATACGCAAAGTTTTCGACGGACAACGATACGTCGCTCGTATCAAGTCGTCGCCACGTCGCGTACGACGAGTGCCACCATCTAGAGAATGCATTCAGTCGAGAGGCTCTTTCTGATTTCCCCAATTTCGGTGCGTAGATAACCAGCGATCGGAACGGGAAAGAGGCTTTGATTGATTGAATCGCATTCAGCGTGGCGGCACGGATCGGTGCATCCAGCCAACTGTATTCTTCAATCGCGCATAGATAGTCAATGACGGCCAGTTCGCGCGTTGTCGGCGCAATCTGAACGAAGGTGGAGACGCACGCGCGATAATGAAATTTGGCGAGCCGCAGGAGGGCACGTTGAAATCCGGCTGGCCATTCATAGAGTAGTCTTGCCGTCCACCGTCCTGGAGTTTTGACGTAGCGCCGAGCGTGGTAGCTAGTGCGCCACGCACTATAGTATTCATCGACTGACAGCCTGATGATGAATGCACGCAGCAACTCTAGGTCGTGAAGCCGTAGGTAGGCGTACTGCAGTTCAACACGATTGCCGACAATGCGGCTCAGATGTTCGATAGGATAATCAGGTGGGCGGCGCGCGTCTAGCGCGTTGCAGAGAAAGGCGGAGATTGCACTTCGAATTCCTGATACTGACGGTGCCGACATCTCTGGAAGTGCACGACCACATAAGCACGTCCAGTCGTGACGCAGAGTTTGCCATGTCAAGGTGCGTGAGCAGTTGGAACAGTGTTCTAGCAAACGACAGCGATGAACGGGACACACTGTCACGTGTGACAGCTCCCATAGCATCAAATGGTATTGATATTTCGCAAGGCACTGTGGACATATCCGCAGACGAAGTTCCGTCGCTAAGTTCCATTGATGCCACAAGGGGGCGACGCTTAGATAGAACCGCTCGTAAGTCCACGTGTCGTGGTCAAGAACGGATACCAACGCTGGTCCGAGAACCGATTGAAGTTCACGGAACGTCACTTCGAGTTGGTCGAGACTGTCGGCCGAATAGAGGCCTTTCAATATTTTTATCAGCTCGGCGGTAATCGTATGCCCATTGTCGTTGTGTAGTCGGAATAAGTATCCGGCAAGGCTTTCCCCCGTGTTAGGGAAGGGCCTCACCGGAAAGTCTAATCGTGCGAACACCGTCATTGAGCTTGAGCCCGTCGCACTGATTTCGCGGACGTCGTCTCAAACGGCTCGTTGCCGCGATTCAGGGACCGAAACGCAAACGTGGAATTGAAGGGGTTCAGAGGACCAATCCCTTCCCACCATACTTCCTGCGTGAAGGCTTCTTCCAATGTCGGCGGCGCAAGTTCAGTGAGTGTCTGTTCCATGGCGAGGCGAAGTGCGCCGACGAGTAGCTTCTTGAGGTAGCCCACTCTTCCATCGCACGCGTGGTAGATTCGAACGCCAAGCTCGTCCCAGCTATAGGGGCCGTTCGACAGTCTTAACGGCAACGTCGTTCCCAGCGATATGAACATCTGAAGACACTCGGTATGAATGTTCGAGTCCTTGTCTTGTCCGAGTTGAAGGTTGCGTCGTCGTGAAAAACGTCGGCGCAGTTGAGGATTCGCTTGCAATAATTTTTCGAATTGGGGCAAGCCCATGAAGACGGTGGGGATGCCAGTTGCATCAAGCTGTTGTTTGAGCCAGTCGCCGGCCATGTATTGCGTGTACTGTTGTCCCCGTTCCTGCATGTGCTGAGCTTCGTCGAAGATAATCATTTCAACTTTCAAGGCACGCAGTAGTTTTGCGATTCGCCGGCTCTTTTCCGGTAGTTTTCCAACGCCGGCGCCGGGATCACCCAAGCTGGAGAGAATGGCATCAGCGAGACTGTCTAGAGTGGCGGGCGTTGGCGTTGGCACGTAGAGAACGGGAATCACGTCGGCGTCCCGCAACGAGATGCGTGGATACTTCTTCAGGACCGCGTTGCACAGTGTCGTCTTGCCGGTTCCGGTTTCTCCAATCACGAGTAGGTTTTGCGCGATGCCAGTTTCGCGATACATGTGCAGAATGGATTCCATTTCGTTGAATGCGGCCACGTACGGCGGAAATTCCAGGTGCTCGTCGCTAAACCATGCAATAGTTTGAAATATCGTATTCATTTGGATTCCATGACTTTCTTGAGATTGAAGGATGCGTAGGTTGCTGCGGGCATCGGATCGATGACCGTAGCGGCTGGTTTCGGCTTGGGTTTCTTCTTTACTGGCGTTGTCGCGACCTCCTTGAATAGATCGGCTTGTGGTTTGTTACTGCTCATTGCTCGAATAGCCGCGGCTTGTCGTCGATGTTTTTGCTTGCGGCTGAGCATGAGTTGCTGCACTGCTTGAACGAGATCTTGTTTGGCTTGCTGCAGTTGATCTTGATTCACAGCGGCCAAGCCCTGCTCACGCAACTGTGTTTGTATTAGATCGTTCTGTAGCTGTGTGAGGCCGTTTGCATACGCGTAATCGACTGCGCGAACACTGACCGGGATTTGGTCCCCGGGTCCCCACACTTGAATCTCACCGAGATTTTCGGCGTCCGACACAATGCGAACTTTCACGCCGTCACCGTAGGCGCGCAGAATGGGCGACACGGAGTCGTCGTTGTAACGGATCCCGTTCAGGTGAATACCGTCACGTCGCAGCGATCGTTCGCTGACGTGACCAATGCGTCGCTGAAGGGTGC
>JAYTQU010000056.1:0-13908 GCA_043746555.1 Pseudomonadota bacterium
CCCCTTTCGGAGCTCGCGGCGTGTCTTTCAAATAATCGTAGGTGATTGCATCCGGCGCGATCATGCCCGCGCGCGCGCCGGCTTCGATGGACATGTTGCAAACGGTCATGCGGCCATCCATCGATAGCGCTTCAATCGCCGAGCCGCGATATTCGATGACGTGGCCCGTGCCGCCCGACACACCGATCTTGCCGATGATGGCGAGAATTAAATCTTTCGCAGTTACGCCCGGCGGCAATGTACTGGTGGTGTTGATCGCCAGAGTTTTCGGTCGACGCTGCAACAAGCATTGAGTCGCGAGTACGTGGCCGACTTCGGTCGTGCCGATGCCGAAGGCGAGGGCGCCGAACGCCCCATGCGTTGCTGTGTGACTATCGCCGCACACGATCGTTTTGCCTGGCTGTGTTGCGCCTTGCTCCGGACCGATGATGTGCACGATGCCGCGATCGGCGGACTGCAACCCCAATAGCTCAACGCCGAACTCTTTGCAGTTGGCGTCCAGTTGTTTGATTTGGGCCGCGGCCGATGCGACACGAATCGGCACACGACCGGCGATTTCTTCGGGATCGGTCGGCGTCGAGTGATCCATGGTCGCCAAGGTTCGGTCCAAACGATGAACTTTCAATCCTTGCTCACGCAACAACGAAAACGCTTGTGGCGACGTGACCTCGTGCACCAAGTGCAGATCGATGTACAACACGGCCGGCGTGTCCGCCGTTTCGGGAACGACTTCGTGTTGTTCCCAAACTTTTTCAAACAGGGTTTTGGCGGTCATGGTGCGCTCATACAGTGCGAAGGCGAGCAGGATGCCAGAAGTTTAGGCACTGGGTAGTGCCAAATATCGAAGGGGGCATCGCGTATTGAGATGTTCGGTAGACTACGCAGTGCCGACGTATCGCAAGGAAGCGCAAGGTGTTGATGTCGATGTCCATGGCGACCAGGGAAGTTCACTCGTGCGCAAGTCAGGAGCGTTGCGTCCGCCATCGCCCCGAGCAAACGCTGCTCTATCAATTGGTCGAACGGCACTACCGCGATTTCTCGCCGAGCTGCAAGCGCGCGAACAACACTTGCCCGCGTATGTCGAGCGCGAGTTTGAGGACTATCTCAAATGCGGTCGATTGGAGCACGGTTTTTTGCGAGTGCGCTGTGATGCCTGCCATGATGAGAAGCTAGTGATGGTCGAGACCGCGGCGCGTTGCAACGCCGTCGAACAACCAACCCGCAGCGAACGGCATCGAGCCATGGCCGGTTTTTGCTCCTGCAAAACCGGCATACATGCCGTCCGTGGCAATAACCTGGGCACAGCGATTAAAGAGCGTCTTTCGCATCGACCTCGAACGCTGCGAGCACTGCGGCGGGAACGTGAAGATCATCGGTCGCTGCTGCGCATCCATGCGCCTGCGGCATTGGTACTTCCATGTACGGCACCAGCATCGAAGATCCCGCCGTCATCGAACGCGTTCTCACGCATATCAAACAACGACCGCGGGCACCACCGATCGCCAATCCAACGCACCTTGGATGAGGGCGAGTATTCGCGATTGATCGAAGGGAATCGGTGTTGACGTGAGCCGAGGAGGGCGTTTGCGCCGAGCATCGAAACGGCAGGTTTGGCGTAGAGATTCGGCGGCATCGCAGCGCGATTTTCGTGAGCGTCTGGTGCACAAACACGGCAACCCACGAGTGTTTAACGCACCGCAGCCGACCGTGACAAAGAGTCGCCGTGCTGGCGTTCGAGGAAATGGGCGTTTATTCTTCCTACTCCTAGATCGGCTACGAGGACATTGCGTTCTTTAGGACTCTGTTCAAACGACACACCGCCATGACACCGATCGAGTACCGAAATCGTTTCGCGAAGATGGATTTCGATCGCGGCTAGTTGGCGGCCGGAAAGCTTGCCAACTGAGATTGTCATTGCGTTGCCGTCGTTCGATTGTATTTAGCGAAGTAACTTGATTTATTGGAATGACATCATTTGGCCAACACATTTGGAGAGCTATCATGACAAACGAAAAGGCCTATAAAGGCAGTTGCTTCTGCGGCGCGGTTCAATTCACAGTCACCGGCGATCCGGCCGCCATGGGATATTGTCACTGCGAATCTTGTCGGCACTGGTCAGCGGGACCGGTCAATGCGTTTACGTTGTGGAAACCGGACGCGCTTAAAATCACGAAAGGAGCCGAAAACATCGGCACTTACAACAAGACGCCAAATAGCAATCGTAAGTGGTGCAAAAGCTGCGGTGGCCATGTGTTTGCCGAACATCCCAGCATGGGATTGGTCGATGTGTTCGCCGCCGTGATTCCTGATTTTCCCTACAAGGGAGCAGTACACGTGAACTATCAGGAAGCAAAGTTGCGCGTCAAAGACGGATTACCCAAGTTGAAAGACTTTCCAAAAGAAATGGGTGGTTCGGGAATCACTCTGCCGGAGTGATGAGTTCAATATCACTGATGAGAAAAGCATGAATTGTTGGTTTTGGGCATCAAGACAACTTTCGAGAGCCCGGTGGCAATGTGATCGACATTCACCGATGACATCGCTTGTCACAGCACCATCGGGCCCTTAGTTAGAAACCAACTCTATAATATTCATTGCCCCAAGCTTTGCAGCGCAGATTTTCCCCAGCCGACAACAACACCGTTCTTCAACACGACAGGCGTATTCTGCGCATCTCTTATGGGAGTAAACGGCGGATGCTGATGTGTGAGGTAGTACATCACTTCATAGGTATTCGAGCCGCGTTGAGATACTTCCGACTTGTAGGGGTTATTTAGAATAGTGCCGTGTACGTCTGCGGAATAGTTTTTCATGACCGCGATGACTTGCTCTTTGGTCATCCCCACTGTCAATTTCGAAATTCCCTCTACGTTGTAAGCCAATAGTTGTTTGTACGAAACCTGGTCGTCTTTGGCATCGACGACACCGCAAAGAAGCAAAGAAACGCTCAGCAGTAACACTCGCAGCATACAGTCCTCCCCGCGATTTCTCGCCGAGCTGCAAGCGCGCGATTCATTTCGTCCAATTGGCTGAGCAGCTTTTCCAACACCTGCATGTTGTCGGCGTTTGCATCGAACACTTGGTCCGCTGCGGTTAGATCGAACGCCACATCCTCTATCGGCAAAGCATCTCGTATCCGACGACCCTCGCTGCGATAAAATGAAATAGCCACATTCATCGCAACGCGATACATCCAGGTTGAGAACTGACATCGCCCGGCGAATTTTGCGAACGACTGCCACAGTTGAATGAGCATGTCTTGAACTAAGTCGGCGCGATCCGCAGGGTTCTTGCAATAAGCGTACGCAACCTTGTAGAGGATTTTCTTATGACCCTCGACGAGCGCTACAAACTGCTTTTTGTTATCAGACAATGTCATTACCTACCGAACTCCGCGATTGGCAAACTTGCCATTGAACCCGTTAGTCGCCAGGAAACCCAGAAATATCACAGAGATCCGGAAACTTTAGCAACGGCTGATTGGGAATGACGCTTCGGCCAATTGGGAATGGAAGTTCGGCTGATTGGGAATGACGCTGCCAGCGTCGCATCAAGAATGCTCTATTAGCAGCCTGTTGAAAAACTTTTTTTAACAGGCTGCTAGGTCGGGCCACCGATGGCCCAGCGAAGTCATGCACATTCTATGTGCTTGATTTCGAGAGCGCAGCGAAAGTCACGCCTTTCGCAAGTGATGTTGAAAAATGGCATGGATAGCCTCTTTCCACAACCTGTTAGTGCCTCGGCAGCCGGCGATGATGTCCGAAAACGGCCAGACAAATTCGGTCCGTAGCAGTACTCTAATCGCATGTCTCTCGATCCCAATCATTGCTATCAAGTTATCAAAGCGCGCGATGCGCGGTTCGATGGCGTGTTTTTCGTTGGCGTTTCCACGACGGGGATTTACTGTCGGCCGGTGTGTACGGTGCGTACGCCGGGGCGTGATCGTTGCACGTTCTATGAAAATGCGGCAAGCGCGGAGGCAGCGGGATATCGCCCTTGTTTGCGTTGTCGTCCGGAGTTAGCGCTGGGACACGCGCCGATCAATTCGGTGAAGCGTGTTGCGCGCGCGCTGAGCAATGGCAGCATGCGAAGCCAGTAACAATGCCCTGTCTCACATACCAATGTGGGTCGTAGCAGCTGTGTGAGTATCGCTCACCGCTGTCGCAAAGAATCGTGACAATCGAACCTTTTTCTCCCACTCCAATCATGCGGTGCGCAAGCGACACCACGCCCACAAAGTTTGTGCCTATTGCACCACCGACACGCCGGCCGATGCCTTCAATAGTTGAACCGGATGACAGTGCGAGCGAAGCTTGTGACCTGCCATCCCGAATGCTGCGGTAGTAATCATAGAAAACCGACCGCTCCGGATCCACGCACAGGATGCGCGTAGCGTGACGCCGATAGCGGACATAGCGCCCAAGTGTCGCCGTGGTACCGCCGGTGCCTGCGCCACAAACGATCCATCGCGGAACGGGATGCGGCTCCGCTGCCATTTGCTTGAAGATGGACTCAGCGATGTTGTTATTGGCGCGCCAATCGGTCGCAGGCTCCGCGAAAGTAAACTGATCCATAAAGTTCCCGGCAGTCTCTTTGGCTTGCCGCAATGATTCGGCGTTGATGTTGCTGGGGTCGTCAATCAGCTCGCAACGCCCGCCGTGAGATTCGATGGCGGCAATTTTTTCAGGCGATGTGGACAATGGCATCACCGCAGTGAAGGACAAGCCCAGCAGTCGAGCAAAGTAAGCTTCGGATACGGCGGTCGATCCACTGAGAGCCTTCGATCACCACGCTGCCCTCGCGTAACCAGCCATTGACCAGCGCGTACAAAAACAATGACCGCGCCAATCGATGCTTGAGGCTGCCGGTTGGGTGACTGGATTCGTCTTTAATCAGATTGAGTGCTACGGTTGAGCCAACGCACGCGCCGCGCGGACAATAAAGTCCACCGTGCGTCCATAAACCGCCGCCTGCCAGGATGGAGTCTCGACATAGAACGCATCGCGCAGATTCTGAGTAATCTGCTCGTCGCGTGACGACGTGAACGGCGCCGTGGCATAGCACCAATGATCGCCCCGCAAAGCAGTAAGAACGTCGGCGAGCGATTTCGTACCGAACTCGATCGCTAGGTATGTCACCTCGCCTCGAAACCAGGTGGCCAAGGCACTACCTATCGACCCGGTCACAACAGCAGACACTGAATTGCCTGCTCCAGTGCTCACGACCTCCGGACCGAAGAAGGCGACGGCCCGCTCGAACTCGCGCGCTCCACCGCCATCGAAGATTGGTTCGCCGTACCCGTTCGGTCCAAGGCCCGTGTGAAGATCGAGGGCCACAAGTCGCGTCGCGGTACGCGGAACCAGGGTCGCTACGATGTGCCTCAGCGTTTGCGTCGACCAGGCCTGTGCTACGCCACCGTAAAACATCCCGTTTTGGTGCGTATATTGGCCGGCGGAAACCGCCGATTGGAATGCTGCGGAACCGTGGATCGCCACGTACTGCTTAATGCCGCTGTCGGCAGCTAGCCGCGAGGCGCCGTTCCACTCTTTTGGAACAAGCAACTCATGCAAGAATGCATACTCGTCGTTTCTCGGGAGCGGTCGCGAGAAGTCCTGAAAATTCCGGTTGAGATCAACGTTATCTTCGTTGACCCGCCGCAGCCACGCGAACCCATAGGGATTTAAAGCGTGAACGATTAGCGCGCACGTATTGCACTCCAGTAAATCATAAAGGCGATCCTTGAAAAACCCGACCTGACACCCGGACCCGGCGAAACCTTCGACGCCGTGGACGCCGGACGTGAGCAACAGACAGCGATGAGCGTCGTGTGAGCCGACGAATGCGACGTCGATCGACAGGGAATCTCCGGCGGGACCGCGGCGCGTTGGATGCTCGAACACGTCAAGTTCCGCGCGTGCCTCGTACGCTGCTTCACGGAATTTTGCGCGGGCGTCGGCATAACTGCCGGCAAAAAAATCGCAAGTTGGCACTGCTACTCCACTCGATATGGTTAAAGCGCATTCGAAGGGGGTATGACATGAGCGTGTTGGTCATGCATACGCTTAGTCACTGACGCACCGCACGAAACGTTAGCGCGTAAATTCTTTCACGAGTCGATATAGAAACTCCAATCCCTCGTAATACGAGGTCACTAACACGCGCTCGTCGCGACCGTGAATGCGGACATCGTCGATATCCATAAACATGCCGGATACTCCGTACACCGGAATCCCGCTTGCACGTAGTGGAATCGCATCGGTTGCCCAAGTACTCATCAGCGGCACGGCAGGCACGCCCGGCCACATCTTTGCGGTGAGCCCCTCGATCGGCTTAATTACTTCCAGCGTTAGCGGCGAAGTCGGGCTTAAGCGCGCACCCTTTATGGATTTGACTGCAATGCCGTCATCCCCGATCACGCGCTTGAGTGTCTCCAAAACGTTTTTAGGGTCATGGCCAGGTAATATGCGACAGTTGACCGTTGCTGTGGCTGTTTGCGGCAACGCATTTTCAGCGTGCCCCGCAGCAACTAACGTGGCGACACAAGTTGTGCGAAGCATGCTGTTATAGGTGTCATTTGCGCTTATACGCGCAATCGCTTGACTATCTGGATTCGGCTGCGTGATGGCATTGAAATCCGCTGCTGCTTGTCCCGATTCCAATCGGGACATCTTCGCGAAGAAGTTTCGCGAAACCTCGTTAAGCATGACTGGAAAATCGAATTGTGATAATCGGATCAAGCCCTGCGACAACTGGTAGATGGCATTGTCTTTACGGGGCTGCGAACTGTGCCCGCCGCGATTGGTCGCCGTTAGCGTAAAGCTTTGATAGACCTTTTCCGCCGCTTCCACTTCGTTAAGGATTTTCTTGCCGTTGCGAATTTCACCGACGCCTCCTTCGTTAATGGCAAACGCCGCATCGATCAACTCGCGGTGCTTCGCCACCAACCAATTCATCCCGTTGTTGTCGCCGCCTTCTTCATCCGCGGTGAGCGCAATAATAATGTCTCGATTAGGCCGATAGCCTTCCTGTAAGTACCGCACCATGTTTGCCACGAAAATCGACGCCATCGCCTTGTCGTCGACGATGCCGCGGGCGTAGTAGTAGCCGTCCTTCTCGATAAATGTGAACGGGTCCATCGACCAATCTTCGCGCTTGGCTGCTACGACATCCAAATGGGCCATCAATAAGATCGGCTTCTTGTTGCTTGGTTTCTTCGCGCGCAATCGCGCCACAAGATTACCCTTGTGAGGCACTTCTGCCAGGACAAACACATCTTCTTTTGGTAAGCCTGCCGCGATCAATTTATTCGCCATTGCCTGAGCGGCAACGGTCGTATCACCACTCGAATGCGTCGTATTGATCTCAACGAGTTGTTTGTAGATATCTTTTGCCTGTTTCTGTCGGAGCGAAAGCCCGTCCGCATATGCCGCGCTAGCTGCGAGGCACCAACAGAGAAAAAAGAATCCTACGCTGTAACTACGCACAAAGTTCTCCCGACAAGAAAGAGCCATTTGCCACATTCGAGCACGGAACGCGGCTTGCTTGCGATATCGAGCTACTAATGTCTTCCCGAGGTATGGCCTCACGCGGACTGATCACGATGACTTGATGGTCCAAAGGCTTCAGAATCGCGCTTTGAGTTCAAGGCCGTAGGCGCGGGGTTCGCTGCGCGTGACGGTTTCCGTACCCAAAAAGTCCTTGCCTCGATTGACTAGATACTCCTTGCCGCCGATGTTTTGCGCGCGGAGCGTCAACTCCAAACCCGATTGCGCTGAGCGCCAACCGAGGTTGCCATTGTAGACTCCGTAACTCTGCAGTACCTCGTCGGGAGTATTCTCTTGACCGGTGTACGTGGAATCTCGATACGCGTATTGGCCGGAGAGAGATATTTTGCCGCCGAAGATCCGTATCGGAATGCTGTAAAGCAAACCCAGACTGCCGGACATTTTAGGAGCATAGGGTAGTTGATTTCCGGTTGCGTCTGCACCGGCGGCACCGCCGCCCGGAAACGAGTCGAACGTGGCGTGCAAGTAGTCGCCGTCGACATTAATACGCAAGTCGTCGCTCAAAAACGCCTCGACTGTCAGCTCCACGCCGTCTGTATTTACTTTCGCGGCGTTGTTCAATTGGATCACCGTCGTGCCGCCTGGGTACGCGATAAATTGATTCGTTTGATAATTCTTGTAGTCAGTAACGAACGCAGCCGCATTGGCGCGCAAACGGTGCGAAAGCCATTCGGACTTAAGCCCGAGCTCAAACGAGTTCGCAGTCTCGGTATCGAACGCAAATGGCGTTTGCGTGCTGCCCGGTAAGAATGTAACTTGCTTGGCATTCAGAAAATCGATATTCCAACCTCCGCTTTTGAAGCCCTGCGAATATTTCCCATACACGTTGACATTCTGAGTGAACGAATAGGTTAGGCTGATCGCCGGCGTGAACCGGCCCTCATCCGCATGATCGCGAAAATTCGGCAACACGCCAGTGCCAAAGCCGCCGCTTTGAGAGCCGTCCAGATTGAAAAACAAACTGCGCCGCTCGTTGGTGTAGCGAGCGCCGACGTCCAATCGCAGCGCTTCGACGATGTCGTAGTTGATATTGGCGAATACCGCGTAGGAGTCGGTTCGCACTTGGCCAGTTATCGGTATGACAGCGCCGGGAGCTATCGGAAGAAGGCCCGTAACATTGCTACCAGCGGTTGCAGTGCGATAGGTATCGGCGGTCTCGTTGAGGAAGAATAGCCCGGCAACATATCTGAAATCCCCGCTAGCCGAAGAGGCGATTCGTAACTCTTCTGTAAATTGATCGAAGCCGTCGGTGTAATCCGTAAACAACAGCGACAATGGGGCGTAATCGTTGTCGTTGTGCCGGTAAGCTTCGACTTTTCGATAGGCGGTAATCGAGGTGAGTGACAAATCCGAGGATAAGTTCCATTTCGCCGTCAAGCTGCCGCCGTAATTTTCCTGCTCGCGAATAGGAAGATCGTTGTCGTCAACCTGATACGGCAGCGGTGCAAATGGGTCGACGCTGCCTTTGCCGGTGATGCCGGATATGGATTCGTATATGCCGCGCAGCGAGCGATCGCGCGTGTAATCACCAGCCAGGTCGGCCGTGAAACTTGACTCGTTACCGAATCGCAGCGCCCCACGGACCGAATCGACGGAAACCTTGCCGATATCGTTGTCGCCATCGAACAAATTCAAAACAAAACCGTCGCGGCGTTCGGAAAACACAGACATCTTGCCGGCAACAGTGTCGGAAATTGGCCCGTTCACGTGCGCGCCGATCTCGCGATCGCGCAAGTTTCCGATTTTGGCATCGACTCCCGCGCTGAACTCGTGTTGCGGCGCGCGAGTCACGATACTCACGGCTCCCGATACCGTGTTGCGACCGAATAACGTGCCCTGAGGTCCGCGGAGAATTTCGACCCGCTCGACGTCGGCGAGATTTTGATCGACTGCGTTAGTCTGCCCGACGTACACGCCATCCAGATAAATACCCGCGCGACTGCTGAAACCGATATTCCTGCCGCCGCCCCCCACGCCACGAATAAAGACGGTATCGACATTGGACGCGCGTTCGATGCTAAAACTGGGTGCGGCAGTGCTGAGATCCGTCAGACGCAACGCACCAATTTCGCTGAGGCGCTCCGCGCTAAACGCGCTTGCCGCAATCGGTATTTGCTGAAGATTTTCGCTCCGCATCTGCGCAGTGACGACAACTTCCTCCAAAACAGCACTGCTTCCTGCAGCAGAGGGACTCTGCGCCCAAGCCGCACCTGCTTGCGCGAGTGTTAACCCTACGACAACGGTTAAGGACTTAGAGGTCGGTATACGACCCCTATTTAGTGTGCTCAGCGACATGATGAATTCCCCCTGCATTTATGTATTAAGTGAATATGGCTTTCGCCCGCCCTCACTTGCTTTGCAAAGAATAGCGCTGGTCCGCGCGAGACCATTGAAGG
The DNA here is from genome assembly GCA_043746555.1 of Pseudomonadota bacterium. GTDB lineage: Bacteria > Pseudomonadota > Gammaproteobacteria > Steroidobacterales > Steroidobacteraceae > CAZQYC01. The sequence continues at coordinate 9,962 of JAYTQU010000056.1, forward strand.
AATGCGCCAAGTTGCGTAATGTGCGTCGAGAAAGCGAGTGAAGCCGGATAAGCTTTATCGAACTAGAACGAAACGCGACCAATCAAATGCTACTGACGATTCCTGCAAATCATCAATCCCCCGGGGAATGGGCCGATGCAGGCTTGCTGCACGGCGTAGCAACTGAAGCAGTGCGCCGCTGCCCGCGCGCCGTTTCCGAGTACAGCTTGAAACGGATGGCGCCACACTCGCCTTCCCGAACGTCACTCGCCCCTAGCAACCTAGTGCACGAGCTGCGCCAGACCTGTATAGATACGATAGGTCCGGCCGGCACGTTCGACATCTTCGCAAATTGTTTTCTGGGTCGTTCGTACCCATTGTTGCTGCCGTTGATATTCGCTCCCGATGCATCGAGTTTACTACGGCGTTTAAGAGCGGTAGAAAACTTAACGCCACGCGTTGCCACGACGACTTTGACGGGAAATGGAGATTACTGGATCGATATTCGACAAGTCCGAAACGACATGGACATCGCAGCCACGACCAGCTACGGCGTCGGTTATTGGGGAATGATTGTCGGCATATTTAGAGCGGCGGGCTACAAAGGTTTAAAGCTGTACAGCAACGACGGGGTCGCGATCACGGTAATCTACAACGACGATGCATTTTGCATTGAATCGCTCAAGGCTCTCCCACGAACACAAGAGGCGCGCTTGACGTGGCGTACACGAACGCAACCAAGCAGCCCTGCATTGTCGATCGTCTCGCCGCTCGTCGATTCTCCGATGGTTGATCGCATCGCGGACATCATGTGCTGTGCTCTCGATGCCGGATCGCCGGTGCCATCGTTGACCGAGATTGCGAAGATGACTTATTGCTCGACGCGCAGCGTGCAACGCCGTCTCACTTCGGTCTGGATTACTTTGCGCGACATTAGTTTGAGTGCGCGCATACATCGCGCAACTCTAATGCTTTCGGGATGCGACGACTGGTCGCTTACCGACATCGCGTGCGACTCCGGCTTCAGCGATGCCCCGCATTTCGCTCGCGAATTCAAGCGCGTGGCGGGCCTGACGCCGGAAAACTATCGCACCATGTATCGACTGTAGCAGCCTGCTAGGAAAGCGACGACTTCGCTGCGCGCCTTATTCACAAAGTCCGATCGCGAGTAAACGGCGGCTGCAATTCAGCAAATGGAAGCTGACTTTAATTGCTCCCCAGAGACTCACTTATTCTATGCGTCGAATCGCCGACCATGGACACCATTGCGGTGTATCAAAAAGATGAGTCCAGTCATCCCACCGCTAGCCCAACTTGCCCGCTCCTTTTTTTTGCGCCGTGATCGAAGTATCCGAATTTCGGCTGCGTCACGCACCGCGAAAATTGGCGTATTCGTTCAACGGGGAATTGAGAGCCGGGTCTATCATCTGTCCAACAGTCGAACTATTCACCGATGCCATTTGGACACATTGAACGGACTCACAGTTGCAGCGGCTCGCAATCTGCGAGCGGGGAGACCGATCCGCGCACGCATCAATTGTGCGCTGAACTTTTTGGATGTGCATCCGGATTGGACTGTAACCGAATTGAGCGCCTCGATAGTGTCGCGCGGCCGCATGTCGCGTCTATATCGCGACGTAGCAGGCATTTCGCCATCGCATTTGTTTTAAAAAGTGTGCTGCGTCCTTCATTCGACACGCCAATTACTACCCGATCTCACCGAGTCGCAATGATCGCCAATCTTGAACTGACTTGATAGTAAACTCGCGAACACTCGAGTCAACACTGCATCGTCGGCGCAAGCGAGCGGCGGCGGCTTACCCTCATACGCAACAACGATGACTTGTTGCACGATAAATGTCAGGATGAGATTCGATTGAAAAAAACCGTGTGGACGGCTTTTCATTAACCCAATTATTGCAGCAGCATTCATGAAAGCATCCGCTTCGGTCGAGCGCACCCTCGATGACAACATCTCACTCGATGACAAGTACACCCTGGAAAGGGGTCGCGCGTTTATTACGGGGACGCAAGCGCTGATTCGTCTACCGATGTTGCAGCGACAACGCGACGTCGCAGCAGGCCTAAATACAGCCGGCTATGTCACAGGTTATCGCGGCTCACCGCTGGGCAACGTGGACTTAACAGCCGCGAAAGCGCGAAGTCATCTCACTGCGCATCGCATCCTATTCCAACCGGGCGTTAATGAGGATCTCGCGGCAACGGCCGCGTGGGGCACGCAGCAAACTAAATTGTTTCCCGGCGCCAAATTCGATGGTGTGTTTGCGATGTGGTACGGCAAAGGACCTGGCGTGGATCGCTGCGGCGATGTGTTCAAACACGCCAACTTGGCGGGCACGGACAAACACGGTGGCGTGTTAGTGCTTGCAGGGGACGATCACGCCGCTAAGTCATCGACCACCGCGCATCAAAGCGAACACATATTAAAGGCCTGCGGCATTCCGGTGCTCTATCCGTCAGCGGTGCAGGAATATCTCGACTACGGTTTGCATGCCTGGGCGATCAGCCGCTACGCCGGGCTGTGGGTGTCGATGAAGTGCGTGACCGACATCATCGAGTCCGGCGCGGTCGTCGAACTTAATCCCGAGCGCGTAAAAATAGCGATGCCAAACGATTTCGAATTGCCCGCGGGCGGCTTGAATATCCGCTGGCCTGATCCCGTGTTGGAACAAGAAGCGCGGATGAACAACTACAAATGGTACGCGGCACTCGCCTATGTGCGCGCTAACAAATTGAATCGAATTATTTGGGACAGCCCCAACGCGCGCATCGGAATTGTCACGGCCGGAAAATCGTATCTCGACACACGTCAAGCATTGGCGGACTTAGGAATAGACGAAAACGCGGCGCGCGAGATCGGCATTCGTCTTTACAAGATTGGGATGACTTGGCCGTTGGAAGCGGATGGCGTGCGCGATTTCGCCAAAGGCTTGGACGAAATTTTAGTCGTCGAAGAAAAGCGCCAGATACTCGAATACCAATTGAAGGAAGAACTATACAACCTAAAAGATAGTGAACGCCCTCGTGTAGTGGGAAAATTTGATGACACCGGCGAATGGAGCAACGAACATCGCAAGGGTCACGGCGAATGGCTATTGCCGGCTACCTACGAACTAAATCCAGCACAAGTCGCGCGCGCGATTGCGACGCGTATTTCAAGATATTTTGCCGGTCATCCGCTGGAGCAACGTGTTCGTGAACGTGTTGCGTACTTGGAAAAGAAGGAATCCGCACTGCATGCGATGCGGCCCGTCACCGATGCAAACAACGAGCGCATCCCGCATTTTTGCTCGGGATGTCCGCACAATAGTTCAACCAAGTTGCCCGCAGGAAGTCGTGCGCTTGCCGGCATTGGCTGTCACTACATGACACTGTGGATGGACCGCGCCACCGATACGTACACGCACATGGGCGCGGAGGGCGTCACCTGGATCGGTCATGCGCCGCACACCACCGAGCAGCATGTATTTGCGAACCTTGGCGACGGCACCTATTTTCACTCCGGTCTGTTGGCGCTGCGAGCCGCAGTGTCTGCCAACGTCAACATCACCTACAAAATTTTATACAACGATGCAGTCGCCATGACCGGTGGACAACACGTGGACGGTCCACTCGATCCGGCAATGATCTCGCGACAGATCGCAGCCGAAGGCGTAAAACCGATTGTTGTGGTCACTGATGAACCGGATAAGTATTCAACCGATACGCGATGGGCCGAGGGAGTCACGATTCGCCATCGCAGCGAGCTCGATACCGTGCAGCGCGAACTGCGCACACACAAAGGCGTGTCGGCGTTGATTTACGATCAAACCTGCGCCGCAGAAAAACGTCGTCGCCGCAAACGCAACGAGTATCCCGATCCGGCAAAGCACGTTGTGATCAATGAAGCCGTGTGCGAAGGCTGCGGCGATTGCAGCGTGCAATCCAATTGCTTATCGGTAGAGCCG
>JAYTQU010000057.1:0-2409 GCA_043746555.1 Pseudomonadota bacterium
GCAGTCCCAAGAATATCGCGGCCAAAAAAATCTCAGCCAGGATTATTGCGACTAATAATGTCGCCACAGCGTGTTTGTTGGCTTTCTTGACGAGCGCGTGCCATCGCGCCGCCCCGCCCGAACCAATTGCGCCGACGCCTCAAATGTCGGACACGAGCAATGCAACGCCAACACCGGCCGAACTCGAAGCCGAATCGAGCTTGTCGATCAAGCGCGGTATCGTGACGCAAAACGACAAGACCTTCGGCATTCGCCTCTGTTCGGCGAACAGCGAGATCCCACTCGGCGATCAAAGCGAAGGTGCCTTTGCGCGGGTCTACGCCGATTTGGGGAACAAGCCGATGTATATCGAAGCGTATGGTGAGCGCGTCGGCGCTACTGGCGCCAACGGGGACAGCGGCGGGAATTTCGCACTCGAAGAATTGTTATATGCCACATCGGTCAATCCGGCAAACGCTTGCACGGCACCTGCGTCGACCTTCGAACTGTTGGCGCGCGGTAGCGAACCGTCCTGGTCGGTGGAAGTAAGTCACGACACTATGCTGCTGCGGCAAAACGACGCGCCGACCGAAATCAAATTTACCGGTGTGGACACCAGCGATACCGAAGGCTCCGTTACCTATCGAGCCGGCGTCGATCAGCATGTGCTCGAACTCATGGTGACATTGCGTCCCTGCCACGATGAAGTGTTGGGTGAGTTTTTCGCTTACACCGCGACCGCAAAGCTCGACAAACAAATTTTCAACGGTTGCGCGCGCGTTGGCGAATAACGCCTGGCGTGTTAAGGCGCGGTGCATCGAGTATGCGCATGATCCACGCAATGGCGAGCGCCAGCGCCGGTTCGGTAATAGAAGCGTGGTGACCGAAGCTCCATATTTTCGCAATCTCGATGCAAAGTACGGTGAGCGGCGCGAAGATGATTGTCGAGCGGGTCGATAGCCCCGCTTCTTTAAGTGTCCACACTAACGCGGCGAAGTAGCACGCGCGTCGCGCTAACCAACTCCAATCGATAGGGAAACCTGCGTCGATCCAAGCCATGAAAGGCCATAAGTCGAAGCCGCGAGTATGGTCCAGAGTTTCGAAAGGAACGAACGAGTCGTAAAGTAACAGCGCGGAAATTGCGCCGAGCAGAATGAAGCGACGCGGCGCCGGCGTTAATCGGTTAAACAGAAACAGCGTCGGCAGCAGAAGCATCAGGGCCAGTAACTCCGACGGAACAAAGCTATTTCCCGCAATGACCAGACAACTGGCCAACACCACGGCAATGAGCGCCAACAAGGCTTCGATGCCGCGCTGCTCGCTCACCAATGTGATTAAGATGTGCGCCAGTAACGTCCACCACACCAAGTAGTGAAGTGTTGCCGGCAGCGAAAAATAGGGATTGGCGAGAGGTGCGAATGCGGACTTGAATTTTCCCAAATCGAGTCGGAGTGCATATGGGGCAAAGCGCCATGCTAGCCAAAGCGCTAATACCAACACAGCGCTCCGATTCGTGTGATTCTTGACAGCAAACGAGCCGCGCATGCGACCGGTGAGTTCGCGCCACGCAATGCCTGCGGTCGCACCGACAATTGCGCCGATGCCGTTGAACGTGACATCCCACCAACTCGGCACGCGCAGCGCAATGAACACTTGAGTTACTTCGATGCAAAACGACAGCACAATGCCGATGATGACCGTCATCACGACAGCGGCACCGCGGCGCAAACGATTTTCGAACCATACCAACAGGCAAAAACCGAGCGGCGCGTACAAGAGCACATTGGCGATGCGATCGCCGCGCCCGGCGCGCGCCCACGCTAACTCCGATACCGCCTGAATAAGCGAGTGAACATTCGCACGCGGCACGATATCGAACGGATATAAGGAGCCGTAGAAAATCAACGCCAATGTGCCGAGCAGCAGTGCGACGATGATGCTTTGCGAGCGAGGGCGAGCCATTGAAATTGCGCGGGCGATTCGAGCGCTGACGAGCGCGCTACAGTCTGACGTAGTGATCCAGCAACAGCGCTGCAAATAGCGCAGCGAGATACGTGATCGAGAATCCGAACGTTTGCATCGGCAGGCGATCGTTAGGCCGCAGATGTAATCGCACTGCGTAAACCATGAAAGCGGCGCCTAACGATGCCGCGGCGACCAAGTAAATCAGTCCGCTCATACCGGTGAGATAGGGCAATAGCGTTACGAGCAACAACAATATCGTATAAAGCAAAATATGCAGACGCGTGAACGCTACGCCGTACGCGACCGGCAACATGGGTATGCCGGCGCGCGCGTAGTCGTCGCGTCGCGCTATTGCCAGCGCCCAAAAATGTGGAGGTGTCCACGTGAAGATAATCAGAAACAGCAGCAGTGCGTGTGCGTGAACGTCGCCCGTGACTGCTGTCCAACCGAGTACCGGCGGTGCCG
>JAYTQU010000058.1:0-11443 GCA_043746555.1 Pseudomonadota bacterium
AATCGTGACCACCCCCGGCGTCTGATAGATTTGGTAGTAGCTGTTATACATCGTCGGCAACATCGGCGGTCCCGATGTGGAACCAAACCCAATCAAACAACGTTCTCCCAAACCCCTTTGTTCCGGTCCATCCGCGCGAGCGGTGATACCGGACTCCGGACCTTCGCCAGTCGACCCTTCAGTTTCGCCGCGCTCAGGAAATCCCGCGGGACCGGTAAACGCTTCGCCCAGAGAACCGCTAGCGCGAACGAATCTGGCGGCAAGTCCCGGGAACTGTCGTTGTATGCGTGCTTGAGCTTGCGGAGTCAACGGCGGAATGCGGCCGTTGGGAGGATCGATGATCATCGACGTTCTTTTTTCGCCGTTGATGACCGCGACGCTCATCCCGCGATCGGTCCAGAATTGATTGTAATTGCCGACCGGCGGCAAAGCGCCCGCCGCAATTTTCGCGTTCGGGTCGGTTGGCAAAGAGTCGTTCGCGACTCGCGCACGCGCGGTGCCTTCGATCTTCGCGGCTTCCGCATCGGTGTACACACGGCGATTGCCGAGCTTTGGCGATCGTTCGAGCGGAGTAGCCGTTGAGTTCGTCCACACGCCCTGAAGATCGGGCGTGCCATCGGGCAGACGCGGAACTCGATACTCGCCCGACATCGCGTTCATGGAGCTCATTGCGACTGCAATACCGACGCAGCATAAAAACGAGTACTTCATAACGCACCTTGTGTAGTTTGCGAATTCAAATCAATGACGGCCGGGCCCAAAAAGCTCGGAGAAAAATATACGCCTATTTGCAGGCATGTTATCGAGCCATAACGTGTTTATGTGTGCAGAAATTTCAAGCGGGATCGTTCCATCAACGCCTTCAACGCGGCAATAAGAATTGAAAGCTCATTGAATGCTGTCGCGTGCATCGGGTGATCGAGTAATCGCTCAAAGTCCGCCGTGAAATATTGCCTGCTAATTCTACTTTGTCAGGTTGCGCTGAAGCGCGCGGTGCCGCGTTGCAACGGCCTGAAAAATACTCACGTACTGCCGTGTGCGCTGCGCTTTTTCAGGCCGTTGCGCCTTGCCCCGCATCGCTTGATCCCAACCTGACGAAGTAGAACTAATGCTCAACGCACAATTTGCGGACCGCAAGACTCCACTTCCCGAACATCGATCACGCTGTGTTTTGTACAGAATCTTCTCGATCTTTCTAACGGTCGTAATCTTGCAATCAAACTGAATTGCGGATTGGTGAACTTGTTGGCGAACATGGGGCATCCAAGTCCCACTGTCGTCAGTCCCACTGTCGTCATTCTCAGTGTTGCCGCCCTCTAAGCATCAACCGCGGTCGTGCTCGCTGTGATCTCTGTCGTCGCGATGATCATCTTTACGATCGTCACGATGATCATTGCGATGATCATTGCGATTTCCGTGTTCTTGATCGTGCTGCTCGTCACGACGATCATCCCGTCGTTCTTCGCGGCGCTCATCCTTGCGATATTCCTCACGGCGCTCTTTGGCGCGATTATCTCGGTGTTCTTCACGGTAACGCGGTGCGTACTGATTTCGATACCAGTCGTCTTTGACAAAGTAGACTGGACGGCCACACGCGTCATACCTTGCACAGTATCGCTGCCAATTTTTCGCATGCCCTGGTGGAACGCGAAGATAGATGGGTTCCATCTCCTCCTCTACATGCCGCCCTCGTTCGATAATGACCGGGCGCGCATAGATAACGGGCGGCGGTGCGACATTACCGAGTTCGATTCGGCCGAAGAAATCCGGGTGACCGATAGTGATCGAGACACCAACATCCGCCGCAAACGCCGGAGTGAGTGCGGCGGCGGAAATCGCGATTGCAAGTAGAAAACGCTTCATGGCATGAATCCTCGTTTCGATAAATATTCACAACGCTCAGTGTTTAGCACACGATACGCCAGAATCCTCCCGGAATCCTCTTAGCATCGATCCTGACGACGCTATTAAAAGTATCGCGAATCTTGCCTTAGGTGACTCCGCGAAAAGAGTGACTTGCGGCACGAAATAGTGGACTTCCTTTCGCATTGGTTTCGAGATGCTCCGTGACTGCGGCGCGCACTAGCACCGCAATGTTGCCATCGATCTACGTGCAGATTGATGTATATCTTGGGAACACCAACTAGGCGCTGTATGATTGCAAGAATGAACAAAAAGAAATTCACAAACCGCTCCGCTATGAGCTCAGCCATAGTGGGTAGCGCGACGATCGCCCTGCTGGCTGTGCCACTCATCGCGTTGCCGCAAATTAACGACGTATCGCGCGCATCGGGCGAGTCGGTATTCAATGCACGTTGCAAGAACTGTCACGATCCCGCGATTGAACGCGCACCCGGAAGAACGGAGCTTGCGATTCGTTCATCCACAGATATTGTGAAGGCTTTAACGACCGGACTCATGGCGTCGATGGCGAAAGATTTATCTCCTGCGGAGATTCAATCCGTTGCGACTTTTCTAACTTCAGCTCCGCCAGTGGCGAGCAATGGTTCAAGCCCGCGTCGCGCCCCGCCGCCGCTCGTCGGTGTCGATCGCCTGTGCGCAAATCATCCCGCCATCAAAGCGAGCGATAGCGATTGGTCGAGTGTGGGCGTTGCTCCAATAGCGGATCGATTTCAACGTCGACCTGGACTTACCGCTTCCGATGTGCCGAAGTTGAAACTCAAGTGGTCGTTCACGATGCCGGGCGGCGGACAACCTACAGTGGTTGGCGATTGGTTGTTCGTGACGAATCGCAGCGGCAAATTCTACGCGCTCGAGGCCAAGACCGGCTGTGTACACTGGGCGATTGAAGATGCGAGTTCGCGAACGTCGCCGATGATCATTCGTTCGTCGATAAGCCCAAGCGGTTGGGCCACCTTCATCGGCGTGGGTGGCCGCATCGTGCGCGCGTTCGATGCGCAAACCGGTAAAGGTATTTGGCAAAGCGCCGCACTCGACCCGCATACGTCGGCGTCGATCACCGGTTCTCCCATCGTCGTAGGCGAACAAATTTTTGTACCCTTGAGTTCGGGCGAAGAAGGCACGGCCACTCAACCGACGTATCCATGCTGCACGTTTCGCGGTTCGCTCGCAGCGCTCGATCTGAAAACGGGTCGCATGCTTTGGCAAACGTACATGATTACCGAATCGCTACGTCCGACGCGTAAGAATAGCAATGGAACGCAATTGCAAGGTCCGGCCGGCGCCGCGATTTGGGCGTCGCCGAGCGTCGATCTAAAGCGTGGACTCGTTTATGTTGTCACCGGCGATAGCTACACCGACGCAGAAGCAAATCTCTCGGATGCGGTTGTTGCGATCGACATGAAGACCGGAAAAATTCGGTGGAGTCATCAGGCGACGGCCGGCGACAACTTCATCGTAGGCTGCGAAGTGGGTCGAGATCCCACCAATTGTCCGATCGAACACGGACCCGATTACGATTTCGGATCGACGCCGATTCTCTTCACTTTGAAGAACGGGAAACAGGTACTCGTCGCGGGCCAGAAATCCGGACTCGTCTATGGCTTCAATCCCGACGACGGCCAACTTCTGTGGACGACTCACGTCGGCTCCGGTTCCGTGATCGGCGGTGTGGAATGGGGCATCGGCGCGAATGATAAATATGTGTTCGTTCCGAATTCGGATGCCGATAGATTGTTCGATGAAATTCGTCGCAAGCTCGGCAAACCGGTACAAATCGAAGACGATGCGCCTGCTAAGCCGGGACTCTCCGCGCTCGATCCGGCAACGGGTAAAATCATTTGGAACACATCCGCTCCCATCGCCCCTTGCAATTACTTCGGCGATCGCTCTCGCGACCGTCAACCCGGTGGATGCATTCGCGCGCAATCCGCTGCGCCCGCTGTTATCCCAGGAATTGTTTTCTCGGGAACACTCGATGGATGGATGCGTGCTTACGATGCCAATACCGGCAAGATTGTTTGGAAGTACAGCACCACCGCGCAAACGTACGACACGGTCAACGAAGTGAAAGGACAACCCGGCGGCGGCATCGACGGTATGGGCCCAACCATCGCACACGGCATGCTGTACACCATGTCCGGCTTCAACGGCGCCTCGCGAACCGGCGGCAACGGGAATAATGTATTGCTGGCGTTTTCGGTGGATGGTCGGTGATGATGAGCGCCGATGATGGGCAGTGAGCTTTAGCGTCGATATGACGTGGTGGCGCGAGCGCCACTAACAGATCGCTTCAATCAAGTCGGTTCGAGTATGAATCTGAATTGACTAATACGTCAATTCCAATTCATAATTGTAATATGTATTCGGGCCGAGAAATACGCGAGATCTTCCATTTCTGCTTTCTAGAGCGCTTGCTTAAGATCGCGGACGCAAATCTCTTTGTGCTTAAGGGCGGTGTGAATTTGCGGTTCTTCTTTCACAGCCCGAGATACTCCGAAGATATGGACCTGGATGTGGTTGCCGGAAGCGTGGCCACGCTCAAGAAGAACGGCTACAAGGTGCTGGACGATGCGGCGTTTCGCCGCACCTTGCGAACTTACGGCGTTGCCGATGTTGAAGTTAACGATCCCGACAAGGCGAAGCACACGCAGACGACACAGCGATTTCGCGTTCAGTTGGTTACCGCAGCCGGTGAGCGGTTTCCTAGTAAGGTCGAGTTTTCACGCCGCGCGACGGAAGCGGACGTATCAGGGACGGAGTCAGCGCAAATCGACTCGGAAGTAGCTCGGCAGTACCAGCGCTTAAGCTATCGTTGCCAACACTACACAGGTAACACCGCGGTCGTGCAGAAGCTGCTTGCCTTGGCGGGACGTGCGGTAACTCAGGCGCGCGACGTATTCGATCTTGAGATCCTGCAACGCGGAGGTTACGCGCAAAGTGTTCGGATCGCGAAGGAAGTCGGCGCGCAAAAATGTAAAGCCGCGCTGACGAATTTGGAATCACTCAACTTTGCCGACTTTTCCGGTCAAGTGCTGGAGTTTCTCGACGACGATGCGCGACGCGAATTCGGCAACAAAACCGCCTGGACGGCGATGCAGGATCATGCGCGGCACTTGTTGCGCGCATCATGAAGCTCGATCTATTTCAATCATCGGAGTTAGTCGTGTTTACCACACGCGACTTCGCTCGGCTCGCGAATGTTTCAATTGCCGCGGCCTCCAAACGGCTGGCGCGAATGCGGCAGAAGAATCGCTCGCTGGTGCAGCTCACCCGTGGCATATGGGCAAACACGAGACACCCACAATTCAACAGCATGGCGTGTGTGCCTGTATTGCTCGGTAGCGAACAAGGTTATATTTCTTTTTTAAGCGCTCTGCATATTCACGGCGCGATCTCCCAAATTCCCGCCGTCGTTCAAGTCGCGACAACCGGTCATACCCGAAAAGTCCGCACGCCGGTGGGAGGCTTCGACTTTTTGCAGTTGAAATCGGATATGTTCGCGCAAGGCATCGAATGGAGCGACTCACCTCAACCGTATCGCATCGCAACGGTGGAGAAAGCCCTGCTCGACGTCTTCTATATTTCAACGCGCAAGAATCGTCGCTTCGCCAAATTGCCGGAATTGAATCTGGAAGAGACAAGCTTCAATTTCCGTCGCTACAAGTCGTTACTGAAACACCTGAAATTGCCGCCGCAGATATTTTCGGCGATGCAAACTAAAGCGAGTGCCATCGTTGAGTCGCGTTAACATTTCTACTGGTGGCATCCGTTGCAATAATGTCGAGTCGTCGGACAACACAGCAGCAGCAACGGGAATAATGTATTGCTGGCGTTTTCGGTGGATGGTCGGTGAGTCACGGAGCCGATTCGGCGCGTTAACGTAATCGCAATGGAACGGCCATAAAAAGAAGAAACCCGTCATGATCGCCACATCGCAGCAGTCACTCAGTAAACGCACGTCCTTGAACCGACAGCAAATCGCGGGATTCTGGGCTGCGTGGACCGGTTGGACACTCGACGGCATGGACTCGGTCATCTACGCACTCGTCCTTACTCCCGCGCTTAACGAGTTGCTGCCGAAATCCGGGATCGCGGCGACTACCGCTAACGTAACATCGATCGGTTCGATTCTGTTCGCCGTCTTCCTCCTCGGTTGGGGACTGTCGTTCTTGTGGGGACCGATTGCCGATCGCTTTGGTCGCGCGCGCACACTTGCCGCAACGATCGCTATCTACGCTATTTTTACCGGTGCGGCAGCGCTGTCGCAAAATGTTTGGCAATTGGGATTGTTCCGCTTGTTGGCGGGAATCGGTATCGGCGGCGAATGGGCGATGGCTGGGACATACGTTGCGGAGTCATGGCCGGAAGATCGTCGCAAGATGGGCGCGGGCTTTTTACAAACCGGTTACTACGCCGGTTTCTTTCTGGCTGCGATCTTAAATTTTACTGTCGGCAGCGCCTACGGTTGGCGCGCGATGTTTTTGTGCGGATTTGTTCCGGTCGTCGTCGCAATCATCACGCTATTGCGTGTCTCCGAATCCGAACGCTGGGTTCGTCACACCAGGGACGTGAAACGCAACAGCTCGCTTGCGGTCATCTTCAATCGCACTTATCGCAAACGCACGCTCGTCAACACCGTTCTGGTAACCGTCGCCATCGTTGGCTTATGGGCCGGCTCGGTATACGAGCCCACCGCCATCATCGCACTCGCCAAGCAAGCTGGAATGAATGCGCCGATGGCTTCGCGACTTGCGTCATTCGGTACCGGCATCCTCTCGATCGGCACTATTCTCGGTTGTCTTGCGCTGCCTGTGCTTGCCGAACGCATCGGACGTAAACGCACGCTAGCCGGATATTTTTTCGGCATGTTCTGCATGATCATCTTGGCCTTCGGCTGGGCCTTCTACTTACCCAATGGCCTGACGCCTTTTTTGATCGTACTGTTCTTTCTCGGCTTCGCCGGCGGCAACTTCGCCATGTTTAGTTTGTGGCTGCCTGAGCAATACGAAACCGCCGTGCGCGCGACAGCATTTGCATTTGTTACCTCCTTCGGCAGATTTGTCGGCGCGGGCGTGAACTTCCTCATCTTCTATCTAGTGCGCGAGACCGGCACACTCGGCAAACCCGTCGCATGGACGGCGCTCGCATTCGCTCTTGGTCTGCTGGTGATTCCGTTCGCTCGCGAAACCAAAGGCGCAACGTTGCCGGAGTGATCTCCCGCCCAGCTGAACCGAGCATCGGACATAAATTACCAATCAAAAAGTTTGTAAGTGCGCTATGGGTCAATCTTCTCATGTGAAGCGTTCGCGACTTCGCTGATGAAGAAAGCTAGAAATCGCGCCATGCGTTCCAATCCCGGCGTGGAAATCACATCCAGTACTTCACCGGTCGTGTGATAGAGCGGCGCCGCTTGCATTACCGTGACCTTTGCGGCCTTCAGGTCCCTGAAGCCGCCCGTTTCGCCGCTCTGCATCGTGGATAGCTCCGACACAAAGTTAACGCCAAAACGTGTGACGCCTTGCTGCGCCAAATCGTTTAGAAACGGCGCTCCATTGGTCACGCCGAACACAATGGGAGCTTCGCCTGAATCGGCAACTGCTTGTCGATAGCCATCGGTGAAGGTGCTGCGCGCAGCGGAAAAATTGCGTTGCGCGACATGTTCGATGTTCAACACGAGCAACGCTTTCCTCGCCAACTCGGGATTCGCCTTCATGAAATTTCGCGGTCCGTTAATACCGGGACTGTGATGCCCGGCGCTAACGACAAACACCAACGTTCTCTTCGGGCGATTCTCCGGCTTGGCAAAGTGTCGTCCTAGTGCAAGCAACACGGCGAGTCCGTCGGCGTTGTCGCCCGCGCCGTCAAACCATGCATCCGCATGCGCGTCAATGACGATGGGCTCATCGCTCTGACTGCCGGGAATCACCGCGATACCATTCTGCGCTTTCAAGTCAGAACGCATATCCGTCTTGAGCGTGAGTTGCGCGCGAACCTTGTCTTGCAATCCCGCTTGCGCCGCGCGGTCGAGAATGGATTCGACGAACAAGCCGTCACGACCGCCAAGATTGAAACAGGGGCCGCCGCAATTACTAAAATCATGTGAGCGTTCGTTACCCGGCAGGCGCACTAAGTTAATCACCGCGACCGCACCGCGCTTCATCAAATCCTTTGCGTGCGCCGTCACCACGCCGCGCTCGAATAGCATGTGGCCTTGTGGAATGGTGAGTTGCACTGCGATCTTTCCCTTCACGTCGATATGATCGAGAAGCGAAGGATTCGCGCCGCCGACATAAACGAGTGGCGCCGTCAGTTTGCCACTTGGAATCCCGGATGGCGTCAGCGGCATTGCTGATTCAAGTACAACATCGGCCGTGCCTGCGCCGAACGCCGGATCGCCCAACAAGCGTACCTCCCACGAAAGCGGAATCCAAAACGGAGAGAGCGGCTCTTGTTGAATCGGCTGTAGCTTCACATCCGCAATGCCGGCGCGTCGTAGTTGTTCCACGGCCCAAGCAATGGTATTTGCGCTCGAAGGAAAACCTGAGATGCGTCCCCACAATTGCCCCTCGCCAATTTCATGAGACGCACGACTGGCTTTCGAGAAACCAACAATAGTTTCGAGATCCTTTCTGATCGCAGCACCTTGTAACTCGGGATAGCTTGGTCCATCACTCGGTACCGAGATTGCCGCAATATTTACCGCTCGCGGCGTTCGCATTCCAACAATCACTGCAGGCTCGGATCCAAATGACGGCGAAAGGGGCACACCAAACCAAGGCGTCGACACGCTCTTACTTCTGCGCGAGCGCTATCACTGGGGCGGCGAACAAAACGACAACAAGCCAAAAAGAGCGCATTGTTTTTCTCCAACTCAGTTGATGGTGCTCGCGCGAGAGATCGGCGTCAATGTAAGCTAATGGTACTGCGTTCGTCGCGGCCCAAACTATCTTATCAAAAGTCATTGACCGCAGAGACGCCGACCCGGATCATACTCAAAGATCGCCGCTTACGAATGTCGCATAAATCTAGGTGTAGGCCGAATCGCAAGGTGTAACCATGATCGGACGCGTTTGTCGCCACTACGTCTTCGCCAATTGGAATTTGACCGTGCTGCTCGCATGCGCATTTGCGACGCCGGTCCATGCAAGTGTCGAGATCGGCGCGCGGCCGCCGGATTATCTCGGCAGGAACGAGCACGGCGATAAAGTATTGGTGAGCGAGCAACAAGGTAAGCTGGTTATCGTATCGTTCTTTGCCTCGTGGTGCGGACCGTGCCGCAAGGAACTGCCGATACTGGCGGCGATGCAAAAACAGGTAGGGCGCGACAAACTCATCGTCGTTGCAGTGAACTACAGGGAAGACTCCGAAATCGTGCGCTCGTTACGCAGGCAACTTCGCGATTATCAATTGACCATCACGTCCGACGGCAACGGGCGAATCGGCGAGCAATACGGCGTCAAAGGTATTCCTCGCATGGTTATCATCGGCAAAGACGGCAAGGTAGCCGGACAGCATGAAGGCTATGGCGAGGAGATGCTGCCGCACTTGGTCGACGAAATAAATCGGATATGGCGCGAGCAAGCGACTGACGCCACTGGAACGCAAGTAAATTGATGTCGTGGCGTACAAGCAATTTGAGGTGGGTGACGTTTCCCAATCAGGAAGCCACGCAACTTGATTTAGTCGACAGTGATTGAATTCCGGAAACCTTCGAACTCGGGACTGGGCGTCAATGACTCTCTCGATTCGCTCGGGCCATGATCGAACAACACAGTCGCGTTGAATGCAACAAAATCTTTAATCGAAGCGATGGCAAGCACGATTAGAAAGGAAGTAAAAGCGAGAACGGCGATTGGCACGATCACCATGACATAAATTAGAGCACGCACCAGGGACCTCCTATATTTCCTACATCGCCGCGACCGAGATTGCACAATACGGCTAGTTCGGTACGTCTTAGCGGTCATTGGCAATCCCATCGCGACGAGGCTATTCTCCGTCAGTCCGATGAACCGACTATGAACGACATACCGCCCGTATTTTGATTGGACTCTCGCGAATGAAACGTGAAATGAATAAGCCTGGCTTGCCGTATCGATTCCTGTGCGTTTCGATGGCGCTTTATTGCGTATCGAATCTTGCCGATGCAAAAGACAAGGCATATCGACCCCCGCGCCTGCCGGATGGCCATGTGAATATTCAAGGGATGTGGGAATTCACTAACCTCATCCCGATGGAACGACCGCGCGATGTGAAAGCGTTAGTGATCACCCAGGCTGACGCAGCAAGAATCGATGACAATTCCGCAAAGCGAGCCGAAGATCCTACGGTGATTGATTCGGCGTCGGGATATCGACGACCCAGGCACGTCGAACCGATTCGCGGTGAACTACATAGCTCGGTGGTCGTCGATCCTCAAGACGGAAGAATCCCGTTCACTGTGAAGTACTCCGAGAAACGCCGGTTAGCGCGCCCCGTCGGCATGGCCGCTGCATTTGATGGTCCTGAACAACGCCCGACGATGGAACGTTGCATCGCGTCCGATGGCGCGCCGTTGTTTAGATCGATTCCGTCAAACAATCTGCATCAATTTATACAGACGTCGAACGTCGTAATGATTCATTCCGAAGAACTGCCCGACACACGCATCATTCGTATCGGCGGACAACACGCGCCCGCCGCACTTTTATCATATCTAGGCGATTCGATCGGATGGTGGGAAGGCGACACGCTGGTGGTGGAAACAAAAAACTTTCTGCCGGCCACGTATGTTTCGCCGCAAACGACGTTGATCGAGCGATTCACCCGCGTCTCAAACAACGAGCTTCACTATCTGTTTACCGTCGAAGATCCAAACTACTACACACAACAATGGACCGGCGAAAATCATTTTCTACTTGGGACTGAACAGATGTTCGAATACGCTTGCCACGAAGGTAACTATGCCCTCCCGAATATTTTGCACGGGACCCGCGCGCAGGAAGCGGCCAAAGAAAAAGCCGGTTCAATCACCAACGCTTATTGAGTTGCGAGCAAGCAAGACATTAACCGATACGACGCGGTTCAACCCTCGGGTTTCATCGTACCTTGTTCTTCCTCGACGTGCCGATGCCCGCGCGCATCCTACATTTTCTTCGGTCGCCATCCTGCTGGCAAGTTCATTGCTGCAAGCTCAACGGTTACCGTCTCACGAATATCCTTTGCCGATGAACCCAGCATCACTCGATAGGTTCCCGCTGATATCTTCCAGCTATTCGTCGGCGTGTCGAACATTCCGAACAGGCGCGGGTCGACAGCAACATCGACGCTTTGCGTTGCACCCGCCGCTAGCGCGATCTTTTTCCATCCACCCAATCGCTTCGGCGCTTCCCATCCCGCGCCGCTCACGTAAATTTGCGGCACTGCCATGCCGTCACGAGCGCCGCTGTTATGCGCCGAAAATCGCGCCGTCACAAACTGTTTCGCTGACGATGCGGTCAACCCCGAGTAACCAAACGTCGTGTACGAAAGTCCGTGACCG
>JAYTQU010000059.1:0-3193 GCA_043746555.1 Pseudomonadota bacterium
GCTTGAAAAAGCGCAGCGTACACGGCAGTACGTGAGTATTTTTCAGGCCGTTGCAACGCCGCACCGCGCGCTTCAGCGCAACCTGACAAAGTAGAACTAGGTAAGCGCTGATTATGCTACTACTCCGGCCTTGACAAAATTACGGCACGCGGTGGACAAGGCTTGCAGAGGCGCTTTCCTTTCGAATGGCACTTGATCCGTGTTTACCTGGAAGCCTGTTGAGTCGTTTCGGCGCCGGCATACACGCGATGCAGACCTCGCGGCAACGCGAATGCATTTCGCGACACCTGATCTGTTGCCGCGCGCAATAGGCGGTACTCGGCTTGCAAGCGTCCGTTTTCGAAATGACGAATGATCAACGGAAATGCGGATTCTTGACGAGAATACGCCATCGATTTTTTCGCGAGCTCATAGATCTGAGTCGGATCTGCCATCGCGGCGACGAGCCGGAGAAAATCGCCGATGCGCGTACCGTCATCGCTACTGGCATTTTTTGCTAGTACCCGAGCGAACGATATTGAGCAACGCTCCTGAGACGAGACGGCGGACCAACCGGATTCGTAAACGCGGCAGTAGCTGCCTAGTGCAAACTGTCGCCGCGGCGTGAATCGCCAAGAAGCGTCGGTCAACGCGAGCGATGCAAGTGGGCCTTCGTGAGAAGTATCGGCCGTGACGTAAACCCCGGCGCCCTGATTTATCAGCGTCAGCCGATCGCCCGTTTGAATCATGCTGATCTGCGCTTTACCCCCAATTGAGACATCGACGCGGATGTCCTGTTGGTCAATTAGAATCCGGATATCGAAACTGCGTTTGCCGGTCGTCACGTCGAAGCGCTCTCCTTCGTACACCGTGGCTGCGGAGACTATCGCCGATATAGCCAGTCCAACAAAAATTAAAACAAATTGTCCAACATGCTTGATTGTCATACGTGCGTCCCTCTGTCTTTGGAGTTGCGATTCGCGAGACGCTTCCATCTTGCGAACGGGCACAGTGGCAGATCGGCGGCAATCGGGGACCCGAGAGCGACCGGATTACGTCGTCAGCGATTTACTGATATCAGGCGAGAATGCCGGTACGCAGCGAAACGATCAGCCGCGCACGTCGAGAATTTTCATCGAGTTGGTCTTGCCGGAGACGCCGGTCATCTCACCTTTGGTGAGAATGATCAGGTCGCCGACTTCGACGAGTTTTCGCTTGAGAAGTACGTCGAAAACTTCCGGATACATCACTTCCGGCGCAGCATTGGAAATATCGAACGCCACCGGATACACGCCGCGGTACAGCGCTACGCGCGAACGGGTCGCTTCGTGTCGCGTGAAGGCGTAGATCGGAATATCCGAGCGAATGCGCGACATCCATAGCGGCGTCGAACCGGACTCGGTCAACGCGACAATGGCTTTTACTTTGAGATGATTCGCGGTGTACATCACCGCCATGGCTATTGCTTCGTCAGTGCGTTCGAAACCGCCATCGATGCGATGTCGTACGGGCGTATGTGCGATATCGTATTTCTCGGCGCCGATGATCACTTGGTCCATCGCCTGCACAGCTTTGACCGGATACTTGCCCACCGCACTTTCGCCGGAGAGCATCACTGCGTCGGTGCCGTCCATGACCGCGTTGGCGACGTCGGACACCTCGGCGCGTGTCGGAATCGGATTGTAAATCATCGACTCCATCATCTGCGTGGCGGTGATCGCGACACGATTGTGTTTGCGTGTTTCAGCGATGATGTGCTTTTGCAACCCAGTGAGTTCCGCGTATCCCATTTCTACGCCGAGATCTCCGCGCGCCACCATCACGATGTCGCTCGCCAGAATGATCTCGGTGAGGTTGGCGATGGCTTCACTACGTTCGATCTTGGCGACCAACAAACCCTTACCGCCCGCGTCGCGCAGCAGACGTCGCGCTTCGTTCATATCGTTGGCGTCGCGCGCAAACGATACCGCCATGTAGTCGACGTTCAGTTGCGCCGCAATTTTTATGTCGGCGCGATCTTTGTCGGTGAGCGCGCCCGCGGAGAGTCCGCCACCTTGACGATTGATGCCTTTGTGATCGGATAACTCGCCGCCGACCGATACTTCAGTGTGAATTCGCGGACCTTCAACTCGCTTCACGTTGAGCACGATTTGTCCGTCGTTGAGCAACAACACATCGCCGGCGTGAACGTCGTTGGGTAAAGCCTTGTACGCAACGCCAACCGATTGCGCCGTTCCGTCATGCGCGTCGAGCGACACGTCCAACACGAATGCATCGCCCTCGGATAGATTCACCTTGCCTTCGCCAAAGCGTTCGATACGAATCTTGGGGCCTTGCAAGTCGCCGAGCACGCCCACCCATTTTCCCGCAGCGTTGGCGGCCTCGCGTACGCGCTGAACACGCTTAGCGTGATCGTCGAGAGTGCCATGGGAAAAATTGATGCGCACGGCATCGACGCCGGCGCCAATCATCTCCTTCAAGACTTTAGGCGTGTCGGAGGCGGGGCCCAACGTGACAAGAATTTTGGTGCGGCGATTCATGAAGTAGAAGTCGTTAGTGGATAGGGGTTAGTTCTACAGCCAGAAAGAAACAATACACCTGACAATACACCTGATAGTTCCCTTCTGGCTAACTCCTAATGACTAACTCCTAACCACGTCTATGCATTGCGCGCTTCGAGTGCCGCAACCGCAGGTAAAGTCTTACCTTCCAGAAACTCCAGGAACGCGCCGCCGCCGGTTGAGATGTAAGAAATATCTTCTTCCACTTTGTATTTCTCGATGGCCGCGAGCGTGTCGCCGCCGCCCGCCAACGAAAACGCGCTGCTGCGCGCGATGGCTTGCGCGAGTACACGCGTGCCTTCGCCGAATTGATCGAACTCGAATACGCCCACCGGCCCGTTCCACACAATCGTACCGACGGTCTGCATGAGTTGTGCAAAGCGCTCGGCGGTGTCCGGGCCAATGTCGAGAATCATTTCATCCTCTTGCACTTGATCGATACGTTTTACATCGGCTTCCGCGGTTGCCGAAAACTCTTTCGCAACGACCACATCGGTGGGCAGCGGAATATCGACATCGAGTTGTTTCGCGCGCGCGAGCAATCCCTTGGCGATCGGAATCATGTCGGCTTCGTGCAGCGATTTGCCAACCGGATGACAAAGCGCGGCGATAAACGTATTCGCTATGCCGCCGCCCACGACAAGCATATTCAC
>JAYTQU010000060.1:0-3626 GCA_043746555.1 Pseudomonadota bacterium
AGTTGACGCAGGCGACCTTGCTGCACGCCTTCGGTCGCGGGATACACAGGCGTCAACGACTCTTCGACCGGCGTACTCGCATCGTTCGCAACGCGTCGATATTCCGGATGGACGATTTCCAAACCCGCCGGACCGCGTCGTGCTTCACCATAACAACGAAGGCGCGATCCGCGCGTCAAACTGTTTTGTTGCTGCGAACTGAAATGAAAAAAACGCAATGTCAGACTGCCGGATCCATCCGCGATGCGGCACAACAATTGTCTTCGTTTGCGAATGACCACATCGGTCAGTTGCACTTCGCCTTCGATTACCGCGCGATCCCCATCGCGCAACGAACCGATGGCGACCACGCGCGTGCGATCTTCGTAACGCAACGGCAATAGGAAAAGTAGATCCTGAACCGTGACGACACCAAGTCGCTGCAACTTGGCCGCGAGCGCTTCCCCCACTCCGCGCAATCGCGTGACAGGGTGCAGCTCCGGAAACTCCAGATTGTCTTTTGCGATTGGAATTGCGCTACCCAACGTGATCTACGACTCCACTTTCCTACAACTCGACGATGCAGTCCATTTCAACCGACGCGCCTTTCGGCAGCGCCGCAACACCAATCGCGGCGCGCGCCGGATAAGGTTCGTGAAAATATTCACTCATGACTTTATTCACAAGCTGGAAGTTACCGAGATCGGTTAGAAACACATTGAGTTTGGCGACGTGAGAAAAATCACCGCGCGCCGCGCTCACAATTGCTTTGAGATTGTCGAACACACGCCGAATCTGCACTTCCATATCGCCGGTCACCAACTGAGCTGTCGCTGGATCGAGTGGAATCTGGCCGGATACATAAACTGTGCTCCCGCATTTCACAGCCTGACTATACGTGCCGATGGCTTGCGGGGCGTGCGGTGTGGAAATAATGGATCGGGTCACGACGTATCCTCGTTGAGAATGGAGTGATGAAATCAGAGATTGCGACGAATTGTAACCGACCGCGTTATCAAGCCGACATCCCAAACGTCGGCCAGCGTTCGACGATGTCATTGCCGTCGTAGACGAGCAGATCGCCAAACTGCAGCAGCACCGCTTCGCTTTGTGTGGGACGCAAGAAGATATAGTCGTCGGGTTGTAGATTGACCGCGCTCGATCCCATCAGTAGTTCTTGGTTGTTCGATCTTCCGTACAAATCGCTGTATTCGAGCCCCGGCGACGATTCGGGTTTGGCGAGCCAGTGTCCGCCGTAAATGAAAAATGCGCGCGCCGTATTGGCGTCCCTCATGCGGCACCGATCGCGAAAGCTGCGAGCCAACCGAAATGGAATCGAATCATGATCGAACCGTGAGCGCGCAGTATCACGCTAGCGAGCGAGTAACCTTGAGTACATTCGGCATGTTCTTGACGCTGCGAATTACCTTCGCCAACTGCTTGCGGTCTTTGACTTGCAGTTCGAACATCAGCGTCGCGGCGTTACCGTCGCGCTCGAGTACGGAAACGTGTTCGATGTTGGTGCGCGTATCGGCAATGTTGGAAGCGATCGCGGCCAACACGCCGACCTGGTTTTCGACGTCGACGCGAATTTCGACGGCGTACAATCGTTCGTGATCGGATTGCCACGATACCGAAAGCCATTTCTCCGGCTGTCGACGATAGTTTTTTAGATTGCCGCATGCCTCGCGATGAATGACAACACCGCGACCGCTCGATAGATACGCCATGATCGGATCGTTAGGTATCGGGAAGCAGCAGCGCGCATAACTCACCACCAATCCTTCGGTACCGGCAATCGCCAGCGGTTGCGTCTTGTCCGGCGTGGTTGCCGCGCCTTCGGCGTCGGGCGTGCTCGCGGGCGCCAACCGCTTCGCGATCAACGGCGCGAGTCGCTCGCCTAAACCGACGCGCTCGAACAATTCCGCGGCGCTCTTGAGACCGAATTCCTTCGCCAATGTTTGCCACTGCGCGTCGGGGACTTTCTTGACGGTGAGCGAGCGATCGCTCAATGCTTGGTCGAGCATGCGTTTGCCGAGATCGACTGCTTCGCTTTGCTTCAAACTCTTGAGGTATTGACGAATCGCGCTGCGCGCTTTGGCGGTCACCACAAAATTGACCCACGCCGGATTCGGCGTCGCGCCTTTCGCGGTGATCACTTCGATGGTTTGTCCATTGCGTAGCGGCGTGCGTAGCGGTGCGAGACGTCGATCGATCTTCGCGGCGACGCAGCGATTACCGACATCGGTGTGCACGTCGTACGCAAAATCCACCGCGGTTGCGCCGCGCGGCAAGCGGCGAATTTGTCCCTTCGGCGTGAACACATAAACCTTGTCGGGAAACAGATCGAGCTTGACGCTCTCCATGAATTCTTCCGAGCTGCCGCCATGCTGAATATCGACCAGCTTTTGCAACCACTCCATCGCATGATCGTGATGACTCTGGCCTTGATCCTCGCCCGTCTTGTATTGCCAGTGCGCGGCAATGCCGGACTCGGCGATGCGATTCATGTCGATGGTGCGAATTTGTACTTCGATCGGCATGCTATTCAAGCCGAACAAGGTGGTGTGCAACGATTGATAACCGTTGACGCGGGGAATCGCGATGTAATCCTTGAATCGTCCCGGCATCGGCCGATACAAAGCGTGCACGATGCCGAGCACGCGATAACAGGTATCGACGCTATCGACCACAATGCGAAAGCCAAATACATCGACGATCTCGGAAAGTGCCGTCCGCTTGCGACGCATCTTTTGATAGATGCTGAACAAATGTTTTTCGCGGCCTTCCACTTTCGCGTCGATGCCGACTTTTTCCAACGCTTGTCGAATATTGGTTTCGATTTTGCCGACAAATTGTTTCTGGTTACCGCGTGCGCGCTTTAGGGCTTTTTCGATAATCCGATAACGGCCCGGATACAGCGATTTGAATCCCAGCTCTTCAAGTTCCGTTTTGATCGATTGAATCCCTAAGCGATTAGCGATCGGCGCATAGATTTCCAGCGTCTCGCGTGCGATTGCACGACGCTTCGCCGGCGGCATTGCGCCGAGCGTGCGCATGTTGTGAGTACGATCGGCGAGTTTGACCATGATGACGCGAATATCGCGCGTCATTGCGAGCAGCATTTTGCGAAAGCTTTCGGCCTGCGCTTCTTCGCGACTGCGAAACTGCAAGTGATCGAGTTTGGAAACGCCATCGACAAGCTCGGCCACTTCTTTGCCGAACCGTGCGGCGACTTCGTCCTTGGCCGTCGGCGTGTCTTCGATGACGTCGTGCAGAATCGCGGCGATCATGGTCTGCGCATCCATGTGCAAGTCGGCCAGCAAACTCGCCACCGCGACCGGATGGGCAATATACGGCTCGCCCGATAAACGCTTCTGTCCTTGATGCGCGGCCGCGCCGAATTCGTAAGCGTCGCGGACTTGATCGACTTGTTCGGGTTTTAGATAGCGCTCAAGCTTAGTGAGCAGCGCATTGACCCCGATGGCGCGCCTTCCGGTCGGGAGAAACCCAAGGATGGAAGACGCATAGTCCATGAGGCCTCTTGTTAGTTCTACTTTGTCAGGTTGCGCTGAAGCGCGCGGTGCGGCGTTGCAACGGCCTGAAAAATACTCACGTACTGCCGTGTACGCTGCGCTTTTTCAAGC
>JAYTQU010000061.1:0-7667 GCA_043746555.1 Pseudomonadota bacterium
CGATGGTCACGCGAAATCCCTGCGACGCTAAGAAGCTCGCGAACCATCGCCCCATCTTACCGGCGCCGCCGATCACCAACGCCGAACGCCCGCCACCGCGACCGAGCGCAGCGACGCTCGCTTGTTCTTGGGAGGTGAGCGATTCGCGAATCAGCAATTCCAGTAGTTGTTCGCCTAACGCCGGCGACACACCGGCCGCTTGCGCATTCTCGCGCGCACGCAACAACACTTCTCGCTCGCGTTTGAAATCGCGCGTGCCCGTCCCTGCGCCGCGTTTCACGCGACCGATATCCGACACCACTGCCTGGCGCTGCGCCACCAGATCGAGCAGCTGTTTGTCGAGATCGTTAAGACGCGCGCGCAGTTGGTCGAGAGTCATTCACTTCAAATCCGGGTTAGTGGCTGCCGTTGAACTATACAGTGAGCCAGGAATCGACCCGGCCGCGTTCTCTTTTTACAGAGGACGCGAAACCATCGCAAGCCGGACGTGGCAAAGCTCGCTAATTCAAAGGAATGCTGATCGTCACCGAACCGTCGAAATCATCCGAAGCCCAACCTACTCCGGGATAATGGTCGCGATAGTAGTCGCGGCCATAATATTCGCGATGCATCGACGGATATCCGTATCGTCGATTCCAATGGTCACGATCCGAGCCGTATCGTCTCCAATCGCCGCCATCGCGATCATCATGACGATAGTAGTGATGCTCGTGATCGCGCCAAACGCGATGATGCTCATCGCCGTCGCGACGATAGCCGCCGTCGCGGTGATCCGCATGGGCCACCCCTGCGGTCATTAACGCGGCTGTGACCGCAACGGCATGCCAGGAAATTTTCTTCGTGGTGTTCATGTGGACCTCCCATTGTTCGCGACTCTCGACGCCACAATAGTCTTGGCAATCTGAACAACCCCTGAAGGCAAGCGAGCATCCTTCGTGCATAATCGCGTTCATGAACGCAGCTTCCGCAAACGAATTTTTGCCCGAACCCTTGCCGTTCGAGCCCTTTGCGTTGTTCAAGGAGTGGTTCGAGCTTGCTTGGCGGCGCAAATTGCAACCTAACGCCAACGCAATGGCGTTGGCGACGGTGGATGCTGAAAACGATCCCGCCGCGCGAATTGTGTTGTGCAAGCAGTTGGTCGCGCAGCCTGGATATCTAGTGTTTTTTACAAACTACCGTTCGGATAAGGGCGATCAACTCCATACTCATCCGCGCGCGGCCGCGGTGTTTCATTGGGATGCTCTGCATCGCCAAGTGCGCGTGGTCGGACCCATCGTCAAATCGCCGGCTGCGGAAAGCGATGAGTATTTCGCGGTTCGGCCACTCGATAGTCGTATTGGCGCGTGGGCCAGTCAACAAAGCCAACCGCTGACGTCACGCGCGCAACTTGGCAAACAAGTCGATGCAGTCAAACAACGATTTAACATCGCATCGAACGCAACCGAAGGCGACATACCGAGACCGCCGCACTGGGGCGGTTATCGACTTTGGCCAGAATCGGTTGAGCTTTGGATCGAAGGTCCCGGGCGCGTGCACGATCGCGCGGTGTGGACGCGCGCTCTGAAGTCGCACGATGACTTCTCGTTCGATTGCGGCGCGTGGTCGGCATCGCGGTTGAATCCGTAACCAGTGTTCAAGCGCTTTCGCATTGCGATCCTGTTGCTGATACTCCTGTTCGTTGGACTTGGGGCATTGCTCGATCGTTTTTACACCAAACGATGGAATGCGCCATTCGTCGTTGCGTTGTATCCGATCAATGCGGATCACAGCGCGGCGAGCGAACAATACATCGACAAGCTGACAGCCGCCGACTTTGCGCCGCTCGAAACTTTCTTCAGCGATGAAGCACGCGAGTACCAACTGGCGATTGATCGGCCGATTCGCGTTACGCTGACGCCGCCACTCAATGCGGTGCCGCCCCAACCGCCGGTGCAAAATCCGAATGTTCTAAATATCATGATGTGGAGTTTGCACCTGCGCTGGTGGGCGTGGCGCACGCCGCCGAAACCACCCGGACCGACGCCGCGCATTCGGATGTTTCTACTTTTCTACGATCCGGCAACGCATCCGGTGCTCGATCACTCGACCGGTTTGACGAAGGGCAGACTCGGTATCGCCAACTTGTTTGCATCGCGCGACGCGGCGGGAACCAATCAAGTCGTCATCGCTCACGAGTTGCTACACACGTTGGGCGCGACCGACAAATACGATCTCACAAATACGCTGCCGATTTTTCCCGATGGCTATGCTGAACCCGATGCGACACCGCGTTATCCGCAACGACTCGCGGAACTCATGGGCGGTCGAGTACCGGTGTCGCCAACCGAAGCGATAATTCCGGACTCCCTCGCTGATGTCGTAATCGGCGCGGCAACCGCGAGCGAAATCGGGTGGCAACACTAACGCTCCGCGCTAAGCTCCAGCGCGCGTCGATACAGTTCGTCGCGCTTGCTGCTCGTTAGACGCGCCGCCAATTTTGCCGCCTGCGCGGGCGGTAGTTCCGCCAGAAGAACGCGAAGCACATGATCCGCGTCCAAGCTGGCGGTCGCTTCTTGTTCGGCGCCGGCAACCACGATGACGATTTCGCCGCGACACATATCGGCGTCTTGCTCCGTTCGCGACGCCAGTTCCTGGGCGGTTCCGTAGTAGAGCGTTTCGAATTGTTTAGTGAGTTCGCGCGCGATGACCAGGCGACGTTGCGCACCCAAGATGGCGACCATATCTTGTAGCGTCGCGCGGAGCCGATGCGGCGCTTCATAAAAGATCGTCGTGCGTCGTTCGTGACTCAAATTCGCCAACACTTCGCGACGTTGTTTAGCTTTAGCCGATAGAAATCCTTCGAAAGCGAAACGATCCGTCGGCAATCCCGCGACCGATAAAGCAGCGATCGCCGCACAAGCGCCCGGAATCGGAACGACGCGTATTCCATACGCGATGGCGGTGCGCACCACGTCAAACCCTGGATCGCTAATCAGCGGCGTACCCGCATCGGACACCAAAGCAATGCTCTCGCCTGCTTGCAATCGTGCTATCAATTGGGTCGCTCGCTGTGCTTCGTTGTGTTCATGTAGAGACAGCAGCGGCGTGGCGATTCCCGATGTCTTCAGTAAATTTCCCGTATGGCGCGTGTCCTCCGCCGCCACGACCGCGACGCTAGCCAACACCTCGCGTGCACGTGCGCTGATATCGGAGAGATTACCGATCGGTGTAGCGACTACAAATAATGTCCCGGGCATTATTGTTTCCGACAAATGCATTCGCGCCGACATCGTTCAGTCTGGTTCAATCTCATCTAGTCTTCCAAAGTCTCGGTATACTTCGCGAACTATGCTGCTTGGGAGTGAGTACATGCAAGGTAATCGCGCGTTAATGGTCGTGGCTGCGAGCGTCGCGATTTTCGCGGCGGGCTGCAAGACCGCGCACGGGCCGGCATCGCCGGGCGCGCAAAACCTCGTTGCTCAAGCCGAGCGGATGGTTCGCGAGCATCAGTTCGCGAATGCCGCTCATATCTATGAAGATCTCGCCGAGCACGTCGCGCCTGACGAGCGCGACCCTTTGCTACTAAGAGCCGCACGGGCTTGGTTGCGAGCCGATGACTTGCCACGCGGCGAGCGCCTGCTGAATCAAGTAAGCGACAAGTTGTCTGCCGCCGATTTGACGTTAAAGCGACTAGCGGTTGCCGAAGCCGCGTTGCTCGACAAGCGACCGGAGCGTGCGCTCATTGAACTCGATCGCATCCCGCAGCCCTATCCCCGCGAATTGGCGTCAGAAGCGCTCGAATTGCGTTCGCGTGCGCAGTTCGCCTACGGTCGTCCCATCGGCGGCGTCACCACCGCTCTGGATCGCGAAAAGCTGCTGACAACGCCTGATGAGATCGCGCGCAATCGGAAAATGATCTGGGAGGGGATTCAACGAAGTGCCGCCGCTGGGATCGACATGCAAGCGCCGCCCGGTGCAAGTCGCGCAGTGGCCGGCTGGTTGGAACTCGGTCATGCGGCCGTCACGCTCGCGCGCAATCCCTTCGCCGCGCAAACGGCTTTGAACGATTGGCGGACGAAATATCCCGAACATGTCGCCAACGAATTTCTGACTGAGATTGTGCTGCCGCAACTGCGCGCCGAAACGGCGTATCCAACCGATATCGCACTGATCTTGCCGCTCTCCGGACGTGGCCAGGCGAACGCGAACGGCGTCGCAGTACGCGATGGTTTCATCGCGGCCTTCATGCAACTACCGGTCGATAGACGCCCCGTGTTGCGCATTTACGATTCCGCTCCCGGTGCCGCAATAGTGCATGCACAGGCAGTCGCCAATGGCGCTAAGTTTATCGTCGGGCCGTTGTATAAGCCGGAAGTCGCCGCAATGGTCGCCGCGCAACCCATTACCGTGCCGACGTTGGCGCTCAACGAAATTCCGGAACAAGTAACCAGTGTGCCAAACCTATTTAGCTTCTGGGTGGATCCCACCAACGAGGCGCGACAGGTTGCCGCGCGCGTCGTCGCCGAAAATCAATTGCATGGAATCGCCATTCTGCCGAACGACGAATGGGGCCAGCGACTTTACAAAGCCTTCAACGAAGAACTAACCGCGCGCGGCGGCTCGTTGGCGACCAGTCAATTCTACGATCCTGCGGCAATAGATTTTTCCAGACCGGTGGCGGATGCGTTGTTGGTAACGGAAAGCCAATCGCGATTGGCGGCTGTTCAACAAGCGATCGGAACCAAGTTGCAATTCGAACCGCGCGTGCGCGGCGATATCGAATTTGTATTCATCGCAACGCACGCACCGCAACAGGGTCGCTTGTTACGGCCGGCGTTGCGCTCTTACTTGTCCGCCGATATGCCCGTCTACGCCACATCCGATATCTACGAACCCGCGCGCACTGCGAATGCCGATTTGAATGGCGTAGTATTCCCCGATATGCCATGGATGATTGCGCCCGACGATGTCTCGACCCAATTGCGCGCAACCTTGCAAAAGTACTGGCCATCGCGCGAACGCGAACGCGGCCGACTGTATGCCTTCGGCTTCGACGCGTATAGATTGATTCCGCGTCTGCAATCCGTGGATCGAAACTCTGTCGTCAATGTGTCAGGTCTCACAGGCCGGTTGGCAATCGACAGTAGCGGGCGAATTCGTCGCGATCTCGATTGGGGGAAAATCGTCGGCGGCCAACTCCAAGCAGTGAGCGCCGTCGCGACGACGCAAGTTGCACCGAGCGATAAACCTTAGGAAGTCGCACTTCGTGAAGGACCACGCCCGCAGAGAAATCGGCGAGAGCGGCGAGCAACTCGCTCTCGATCACCTTTCGAATAAGGGATTGCGTTTGTTGCATCGAAACTATCGCTGCAAAGGCGGCGAACTCGATTTGGTGATGCTGGATGGCAAGGTTTTGGCGCTCATCGAAGTTCGCTTGCGAAGCGATGATCAATTTGGCGGCGCAGCGGCGTCCGTCACGCCCACCAAACAGAAGCGACTCATTGTCGCGGCAAAACACTTGTTGCTGACGCACAAGGAACTGTCGCGACATCGTGCGCGGTTCGATGTCGTGGCTATCGATGCAGATTCGTTAGGAAAGAGGCGAGTCGAATGGATTCGCGATGCGTTTCGGTTGTAGAAGCGCCACCGCGTTCCAACTTCGTGACTTGCGCGATTTGCCGCCGACGGCTGACCCTTAGTGCACGCTATTCGGGACACGTTACTTCACGACTTTCAGGTGCGATCGTTTGGGTGCCGCGTCTGGAGAGGTGTTGGGTGAAGTGAGTGGTTGAGGACCATTCGGATCGGGGGTTGGGCTGGGGCCGTCGTTGTCGGAGAAGATCATTCCTTGTCCGGTTTCGCGTGCATAGATGCCGAGAATGGCGAGCACGGGCACGATGACATCGTAGGTTGCAGAGCCAAATCGAGCGCGAAAACGAACCACATCGTTGCTCATCGTCAAACCGCTGGTTGCGGAATGGCTGACATTAAGAATGATCTTGCCGTTTTGCACGAACTGCTGCGGCACTTCGACGCCTTCCATCACCGCATCGACCACCACGTGCGGAGTCTGTTCACTATCCGTTATCCATTCGTGCATTGCGCGCAACAAATAGGGACGTCGAGAAATCACGATTTGCTCTCGAAAAACACGTCATCGGCCCGAGGACCGAGCCAAACCATTAAGCGAGCGGCTGCAGTATGGTGGGCAGCCGATTCGCATTATTTTACATCCTTCCAGTATTCTTTCTTTAAGAAGTAGGTGAAGCCGAAGAAGATTAATAAAAAGGTCATCACACCCATGCCGAGACTACGACGTTCCAATTGCATCGGCTCACCGATGTAATCAAGAAAATTTACGGTGTCGCGAACAAATTCGTCGAACTCGGCCGGCGACAACTTCCCCTTCGTCGCCAATTCAAATCCGGCAAAGTGCTTATCCAAGTCGCCGCCTTCAACGGCATTGCCCACTTCGACTTTGCGTTGCAAGCCTTGCAGCTCCCACAACACGGCGGGCATCGCCGCGCCGGGAAGCACGGTGTTGTTAGTTCCCGAAGGTCGCGACGGATCGAGATAAAAAGACTTCAAGAACGTAAACAGGTAGTCCGTGCCGCGACTACGCGCAATCAGCGACAAATCGGGAGGATCCTTGCCGAACCAACGCTGCGCATCGACTGTGGCCATCGCGTTCTTCATCTTGTCGGTGGGCCGCTCTCCCGTGAACATCAAATTCTTGATCACTTGATCTTCGCTCAATCCCAAATCGGCGGCGACTCGGTTGTAACGCACGTACTGCGCCGAGTGACAACCGGAGCAATAGTTCACGAAGTTTCGCGCGCCGCGTTGCAAAGAAGCGGTATTCGCTACGTCGTTGTGCGCTTTTTCAAAGTGCGTAATGCCACTGGCGAACGAAACGCCGACCAACCCGAACGCTGCCGCTATCGCCATTCCCGCCAACAGTGTTTTGTTTTTAGTGAGCATGGTAAGTCACTCTCTCGGGAACGGGCTTAGTCTTGTCGGCAGCGCTGTACCACGGCATGAGAAAGAAAAACGCGAAGTAGACGCCCGTGAAAATTCGTGTTGCAAACGTGTACTCCGGCGTTACCGGTTTCATTCCCAGATAACCCAACGCCAAGAAACTTACTACGAACGCGCCCAAGAACGCCTTGAATAACCAACCGCGATAGCGAATCGATTTGACCTTACAGCGATCGAGCCACGGCAAGAAAAAGAACGCAACCACGGCGACACCCATAAATCCGACGCCTAAAAGCTTATTTGGCACCGCACGCAAAATCGCGTAAAACGGCGTGAAATACCACACGGGCGCGATGTGCTCGGGCGTTGCCAAATTATCGGCTCTATCGAAATTGGCGTGCTCCAAGAAATAACCGCCCATCGTCGGCGCGAAGAACACGACGCCGCAGAATAAAATTAAAAAGAATGCGACGCCCATGATGTCCTTCACCGTGTAGTACGGATGCGAAGGAATGCCGTCGACGGGATGACCGTCGGCGCCTTTCAGTTTTTTGATTTCGATGCCGTCGGGATTATTGGAACCGACTTCGTGCAGTGCGAGCAAGTGTGCGACCACCAAAAACACCAATGCCAGCGGCAGCGCCACAACGTGCAACGCGAAGAAGCGATTCAACGTGACATCCGAAATGAAATAGTCGCCGCGAATCCAT
>JAYTQU010000062.1:0-17213 GCA_043746555.1 Pseudomonadota bacterium
CCGGTCAGTCGTTGGCGCTCTACCCGAGTCTGGCGTTCACTGCCGTGGCTTTCACGATGGTGTTGCTCGCCGAGAATGCGCGCATTCCTGTCGATAATCCCGCGACGCATCTTGAACTCACGATGATTCACGAGGCGCTGTTGCTTGAGTATTCGGCGCGGCACTTAGCGTTAATGGAGTGGGCCGCAGCATTAAAGCTCTTTAATTATGCATGTATTGGATTCGCGCTCTTTATTCCGTGGGGAACGGCGACGCACTCGACGCCGCTCGCGCTGGGTGCGGCGGTGGTCATCCTGTGCATCAAACTACTGGTTGCTGGCGCTGCGCTAGCGCTTATCGAAACCGTGTCCGCCAAATTGCGTGTGTTCCGTGCGCCGGAGTTTTTGGCTAGCGCGTTTTTGTTCGCGGTGCTCGGCTTGCTAGTACGTTTGTTGCTGGGAGCGTGAGCGTGAACACACCCGCACTGTCATTCGATCTGCAAATTCTCAACACGCTCGCGGCGCTGTTGCTGCTGCTTTCATTTTCGATGTTGTCGCAACGCCGTATTGTCACGCTGGTGAATTTACTCGCGCTGCAGGGCGCGCTCTTATGTGCGGCGACCGTGTTGCTAGCGTGGCGCACCGGCGCGACGCATTTGTACTTGTCCGCGGCGTTGACGCTGGCGCTGAAGGTGATCTTCTTACCCTGGCTCTTGCATCGCCTGATTCGCAAACTTGGCGTGTATTGGGATACCGAACCGTTGCTCAACCCTGCGGGTACGATGTTGATTGGCGTCTTGATCGTCGTGTTTGCGTTCGGACTGGCGCAACCCATCACCGCGCTGGCCAATACGGCAACGCGCAATACCATCGGTATCGCCGTCGCGGTGATTCTGCTCGCGTTCCTCACCATGATTACGCGGCGCAAAGCGATGTCGCAAGTGGTGGGATTCTTGTCGATGGAGAATGGTTTGTTCTTCGGCGCGATGAGCGCCAGTTACGGCATGCCAATGATCGTCGAACTCGGCGTGGCGCTCGATGTGCTGGTCGCAATGTTGGTGCTAGGGGTGTTCTTTTTTCAGATTCGCGAACAGTTCGACAGCTTGGATCTGAAGCACCTCGAATCGCTCAAGGAGGAAAAATAACATGGAGTTCATAGTTCTGCTGGGTGCCCCGTTACTTGGCGCAGCGCTGTTGGGCTCACTGGGCGGACGACGTTTTGCGCCCGAACTCAACGTTGCATTTTCGCTCGTCACGTTTCTCGCCGCCTGCGCGTTGACGGCGCGTGTTATCAGCCACGGCAACGTGACCGTCGCGCGCGAGCAGTTCTTTATCGATGCGTTCAATGTTTTCTTGGTGACACTGACGGCGTTGGTGGGACTAACTACTTCATTATTCTCGCGGCCGTATATGCGCATCGAAGCGGAGCATGGCCGCGTCACCGTGGGGCAACAACGTCTCTATCACAGCATGTATCAACTCTTCATGGCGACGATGTTGATTGCGCTTACCACCAACAACATGGGGCTCATGTGGGTGGCGATGGAGGCGGCGACGTTATCGACCGTATTGTTGGTGACCTTGTATCGCACGCCCGCGGCGCTCGAAGCGGGTTGGAAGTATTTTATTTTATGCGGTGTCGGTATTGCGCAAGCCTTGTTCGGAACGATCTTGCTGTACTTCGCTGCCGAGAAAATTCTAGGCGCCGAAGGCGTGAGCGCGCTGCTGTGGACGCATCTCAACGGCGTAAAGACGCAGCTTGAACCGGCGGTGCTCGGTCTCGCGTTTGTATTTCTGCTCGTGGGTTACGGCACCAAAGTGGGACTCGCGCCGCTGCATAACTGGTTACCCGATGCCCATGCCGAAGGTCCAACGCCGATTTCCGCCGTGCTGTCGGGGCTCTTACTCAATGTCGCTATGTACGCCGTCGTGCGTTGCAAAATATTGGTTGAAGGGTCGCTGCAATCGGCGCTGCCGGGAAAAATGCTGATGGGATTTGGGCTGCTCTCGGTGGTGCTCGCGGCATTCTTTCTCTGGCGGCAGCGCGATATCAAACGATTGTTCGCGTACTCCTCGATCGAGCACATGGGCATCATCACCTTTGCGTTCGGTATGGGCGGTCCGGTGGCAAACTTCGCCGCGCTTCTGCACATGACCGTGCATTCGCTCACCAAGTCGGCCATCTTTTTTGCCGTCGGACATGCAGCACAGAAATCAGGCTCGCAGCTCATGGATAACATTCGCGGTCTCATCACCTTGAGTCCGACGGTGGGCTGGGGGTTAATGATCGGCACGCTTGCGATTCTTGGGTTGCCGCCGTTCGGCGTGTTCGCGAGTGAATTTCTCATTCTCACCACGGCGATGAAGGAGCAACCGTGGGCCACGCCCATTTTACTGCTGGCGCTTGGTGTGGCGTTCGCTGCTATTTTTGGCCGCGTGCAGTCGATGGTGTTTGGCGAGACGACCGCCAAGCGATTGCCGCATCCGCCTGCGTTGCTGCCGGTGTTTGCACATCTGGGTATCGTGTTGGTGCTCGGCTTATTTATTCCGCCGTATCTTGCGGATTGGTATCGTGCCGCTGCGCGACTGATCGGAGGCGAGTGAGATGGAATTGCGCTGGTGGTTCGAACAAGCGAAACAACGCGGCACTCGCGAGCAGGGTGCGCCGGGTGTGCAAGCGCTCAAGGTGACGCGCGACGAATGGCGGTCTGCGGCGGAACACATTGCGGCGGGCGGTGGTCGCTTGATTGCGTTGTGGGCGAGTTGCGATAGCACTGGCGTGCGCACCGTGCAATCGGCCTTCATCGGTGATCCGGGTGTGCTGGTGTTGTGTCTACCGTTGGCCGCGACCAACACGTACTACCCTGGCATCGAGCATGTTTTTCCGTGCGCGAGCCGCATGCAGCGGGCCGTCGCAGACTTGAACGGATTGCGTACGACGGATGTGGATACGCGCCCATGGCTAGATCACGCGGCATGGCCTGCGGATTTTTATCCGCTCGCGACAGTGACTTCGACAACGGCTTCGCCAGCGGCATCCGATGCGGCCATCGACAATTATGCGTTTGTGCACGTCGAAGGCGAAGGCGTGCATGAGATTGCCGTGGGGCCTGTGCACGCGGGCATCATTGAGCCCGGACATTTTCGATTTTCCGTCGTCGGCGAAAAAGTGCTGCGGCTCGAACAACGCTTAGGCTATGTGCACAAAGGCATCGAGCGGCGCTTTACCGAGTTGCCGTTACTTGAAGGCCATCGATTAGCCGCGCGCGTCTCTGGCGATTCGGCGGTCGCATTTTCCTGGGCGTATTGTCAGGCACTGGAAGGGTTGGCCTTTCTCACGATGCCGAAACGCGCGCAGTGGTTGCGTGCTGTCGCGTTGGAGTTGGAACGGATCGCCAATCACTTGGGTGACCTGGGTGCACTCGGCAACGATGCGGGGCTGGCATTCGGCCTGTCGCAGTTTTCGCGGCTTAAGGAACAACTGCTGCGAGTCAGCGAGCAAGCATGGGGGCAACGATATCTGCTCGACTTCATTGTGCCCGGCGGCACACACAGCGATTTGTCGCCCACCCACGCCTCGCAACTGCTCGCGTGTCTCGAATCGATCGGCGTCGAGGTGGCCACGCTGCGATCCATCTACGATGAACACGCGGGATTGCGTGATCGTTTTGCCGGTGCGGGCATCGTGACGCCGGAACTGGCCGCGAAACTCGGACTAACGGGTCTTGCAGGACGCGCAAGCGGACAAAGTTTCGACTTGCGCGTCGATCTACCGTGCGAGCCGTACGTCGAACTCGCACCCAATAAAGTCACCTACACCGAAGGCGATGTCGCCGCCCGCGTCGCCGTGCGCTTCGACGAGTTGGTCGAATCGATTCGTCTGGTGCAATCGTTTATCAATCATCTGCCGTCGGGACCCCATCGAAGTCCGGTGCCGTTACCCAAGGAAGGCGCGTGCGGACTCGGTCTGATAGAAGGTTGGCGAGGTCCGGTTTTAGTTGCGTTGGAAGCAGGCGGCAGTGGATCGATTCGTCGTTGTCATGCGCACGATCCTTCCTGGCAAAACTGGCCGGTGCTAGAGCACGCCATCATCGGCAACATCGTCCCGGATTTTCCGCTGATCAATAAGTCGTTCAATCTCTCCTACAGCGGACACGATTTGTAATTGCCATGTGGAAAACACTGCATCAAATTTATAGCATTGGAATTGTTACCGAGACCCCACCGGTAGCGGACGAAGCAATGCGCATCCGTAGCGAACTGCAAACGCGCATTCTGCAAGTGCTCGGCCGCGCGCTCAACATTCGCGCCGTGGATGCGGGTTCGTGCAACGGTTGCGAGCTTGAGATTCACGCGCTGAATAATCCCCTCTACAACATCGAAGCCTTGGGCATCCGGTTTGTGGCGAGTCCGCGTCATGCAGATTTATTGCTCGTGACCGGACCGGTCGCAAAAAACATGGAAGTGGCGCTCAAGCGTACTTACGAGGCGACGCCCGACCCGAAGCTGGTCGTGGCAATTGGCGATTGCGGTTGCACCGGCGGTGTCTTCGGCACCGGCTACGCAAGCTGCGGGCAAGTGTCCAACGTGATTCCGGTCGATGTCGCCGTGCCGGGTTGTCCGCCGAGTCCTACGCAGATACTTGCAGGAATTCTCACCGCAATTTCCGCGCCGCGTACGGCGACGCGCTGAGTTAGTCGCATCGCAAGCGCGTCATGCGTCAATACGACACCTTTCAATCCATGGTGATTTGTCCGGCTTGCGGGACTTCCAAAATCATGCGCATTTCGACTGAGTGGCAGCGTCGCTTTTGGACCTGTCCCGGATGTCGCGAACTGAGGCAGGTGCGCGACGACGAGTGCTGCATTTTCTGTCGCTACGGCGATGCGCCGTGCGCGCAAGGCCGCCTGCGAGCCGCCAAGGCGATCACTCGTACCTAGCGCCGAGTCGTGTGATGCAAACTCATTTTTCCGACGTGGACATTTTGCCGACCGCGATCTTCGATCCGGATCTTGAGCGCGGCGAATGGCTGGCGACGCAGTTAGAGGAAGAAGGATTTGCTGTAGAAATGGCCAATAGCGCCGATGATCTATTAGCGAGTGTGCGCAAAACGTACTTCCGCACGCTGGTCGTCGTGGCGGATCTGAGCGATAGCAGCTGTCTGCGGTTTCTCGACGACCTGCGCCGGGTATCGCCGCGCAGCTGGCTGATCGTGGCGAACACCATTGTGAGCGAGCCTAAGCTCGAACTTGTCCATCGACACGGCATCGATGCGCTGTTGGCCGCGCCAATCTATCCGGAGGAATTGGCGCGGCGCATTGCGGCGTTTCGGCTGCATTCGCGGCCATCGTTCTGAACCATTGATAAGCACTAAAGCTACAACCATGTCAGAAAACATTTTGCTGTTCGCTTTTAAGGATAATATTCCAGAATCGATAGACGACCATTTGGCGGTACGTGCAATCCACTTACGCTCGCGGTTAAAATTGAATTTCCCGCGCTATTTGCAACGCATTGATAAAGCCCAGGCGTTTGCGTAACACTCAGGGAAATGGCACTAACGATGTTAATTCTCACACAGCGAGTCGGCGAGAACGTTAAGATTGGCGACAACGTCAAGGTGACTGTGCTGGGTGTAAAAGGCAATCCAGTTTGAGTCGACATCGATGCGCCGAAGGACGTCGCTGTCCATCGAGAGGAGATTTATCAGCGCATCAAAGACGAGGCAGGTGGCGAGCATTTACGTAATGGCAACTCATAGTTTCGCAGACTTGCATTGTTGGAATTGAAGCCTGATGGGGCGAATCATTTGATGCGGTATCGCAAATCACTCACGTTGCATCCACTGGTCTGCCGCGCGTTCGATCATGCTTTTGTTCATCTGATAAATCGGTGCGAAGCCGCCGCCTTGCGTGCGGAAATTGGTGGTTTGACCTTGATACAAGCGCGCGGCCATTAGCTGGATTTCACCCGCATACACGTAATTGCGCACATCGAACTTCAACGCGCGTTGGTCGTCGCCACTGCCGATCCATCGCTCGCCGGGCGGTACGCACTGCTGCGCGATGTAATCGCCCTTCAATACATCGGCAAATGCGGAGCGCGTGATTTTGTCGCCGCGATAAGTTCCGCGACTTCCAAATCCGCCGGCGGGTTTGAAAAACCACTGCTTGCGTTCGCGCCACCACTGCTCAGCAGTTTTAGAGCTGACCGCAATCGTGCGCGGCACCGCTTGCAAGAGTATTTGCCGCGCATTGCGCTCAACGCCCATTGCCGTCAACTCATGCTCATCGCTCAAGAGAATGAGATTGTGTTTGTTTGCGTAAAGCGCATGGCCATGCGGATGCGGCGTCAACACCACGGCATCATCCGCATAGGCTTGCGCGAGGGCAGCGTGCTGGGGCTTTTCTAAGTAAAAATCGGTCAATCGGTTGTAAACCATATCGATGCGTTGCGCGCCGAACCACAGCGCACCCTGCGCGTAACGCAACTGATCGGCCGGCGCAATCACAGCTTGCACGCCGCGCGATTCGAAGAGCTGTCGAAACAGCAGAAACTCCGGATAGAGATATTGCTCAAGCGGCGCGTCATCGACGATAGCAATACATTCCGGCGACGGGCGGCCGTCGGTACTTTCTAGCGACAGCCGCCATTCCTGCATGAACATCGCAAAGAACGACTCCTCTAAAGCAGTGGCATTCGATTGTCTACGCAAGTAGTCGGATACTTCGACACAGCATGCCTGTTGCGCGCGCATCATCGCAACATTGAGCAACGCGCCGCCGGCATTGGTATTGATCTCGATGAGCCTGGGCCCATCATCGGTTAGATGAAAATCGTAGCCAAGAAAAACGCTCCGAGCACGCGGCTTACGTCGCGCAATGCTCGGCGCGCGAGCCAGCACTGCTTCTTGAAAAGCGGGTAGGTTGATCACCGATTCGATAGATGCGATCGCACGGCCCATCTGCGCGGCATGGTCGTTGGATACGAACACCGGCAGTTCGGAGAATAGATGCGGATGCGTGCCAATAATGGGTTCGATGAGGCCACGTTGTTTAAGATCCGCATCCAGCCACGCATGTAGCGCCGCAACGTCGGTGCCGACGCACTGACAACGCCGATTCATTTCTTGGACGAGTGCTTGCTCGGACGTGGCCATTGTCGCATCGACCCAATTGTTTCATCGATTTGCAAATCAGGGCTTGCAATATATCGATAATTTCATAAAATTGAAATCATGAAATCAGAAGATGTGATCGTTTCGTTGTTCGCCTTAGCGCAAGAGTCGCGATTGGCGGTCTTTCGCCTACTGGTAAAGCGGGGGCCGGAAGGTTTCACGCCCGGCGATTTGGCGGAGAAATTAGCCGTGCCGTCGCCGACGCTGTCGTTCCATTTGAAGGAGTTGAGCCGCGCCAAGCTCGTGAACGTGCGACGCGAGAGCCGATTTTTGTATTACAGCGTGAACTTTGGGCAGATGGATGCCGTCATCGAATTTCTAACCGACAAGTGTT
Organism: Pseudomonadota bacterium; assembly: GCA_043746555.1. Classification (GTDB taxonomy): domain Bacteria; phylum Pseudomonadota; class Gammaproteobacteria; order Steroidobacterales; family Steroidobacteraceae; genus CAZQYC01. The sequence continues at coordinate 7,490 of JAYTQU010000062.1, forward strand.
GCAGCTTGGCCGATGACCGCTCGGGTAGCTGCAAACCATCATCGGAGTTCATTGCGAAACCCGCCGCGAAGTTAAAGAGAAAGGCGTCATGACCACTCGAACCTATAACGTATTGTTCCTTTGCGCCGGTAACTCCGCACGCAGCATCTTGGCGGAGTCGCTATTGAACCAACGTGGTCGCGAGCAATTTCGCGCTTTTAGCGCTGGCAGCCATCCGACAGGCCGCGTCAATCCCTTCGCGCTGGAGCTGCTTAACGAAAATAATTTTTCGACGGCGAATCTGCGCAGCAAGAGTTGGGATGAGTTTGCGCAGCCCGACTCGCCCGCACTCGATTTTGTTTTTACGGTGTGCGACAACGCGGCGGGTGAAGTCTGTCCTCTATGGCCGGGGCAACCCATGACGGCGCATTGGGGTATTCCCGATCCCGCTGCGGTCACCGGAACAGATGTTCAGAAGCGCGCCGCCTTCATGGAGGCATTTCGGATTCTCGAACGCCGCATCAGCCTATTCATCAGCTTGCCGATCCGAAATCTCGATCGCCTATCGCTGAATCAAAAAGTACACGACATCGGTAAGGCATAAATCATGTCCACCTTCGAACGATACCTCACGCTTTGGGTAGCAGCCTGCATTGCCATTGGCGTTGCGCTGGGTCATTTTTTGCCGGATGTCTTCCACGCAATCGCGGCGCTGGAGATTGCCAAAGTCAATCTGCCGGTCGCGGTGTTGATTTGGCTCATGATCATTCCGATGTTGATGAAAATCGACTTCGCCGCGCTGGCTCAAGTCAAAGATCATTGGCGCGGTATTGGCGTGACGCTGTTTATCAATTGGGCCATCAAACCGTTCTCGATGGCGGCGCTCGGTTGGTTGTTTGTCGGCTATCTATTTCGTCCGTATCTGCCGGCCGACCAAATCAATAGTTACATCGCGGGCTTAATTCTGTTGGCCGCTGCGCCGTGCACAGCGATGGTATTTGTGTGGAGCAATCTTTCGAACGGTGAACCGCATTTCACTTTAAGCCAAGTGGCGTTGAATGACGTAATCATGGTGTTCGCCTTTGCACCGATTGTCGGTCTGTTACTCGGTCTCTCGGCGATTACCGTGCCATGGGAAACATTATTGCTCTCGGTTGGTTTGTACATTGTGGTCCCCGTGATTCTTGCTCAACTAGCAAGGCGATGGATACTCGCAAGCACTCGTGAAGCGGGACTTAAAGCAGTGCTGTCGCACATCCAACCGCTGTCTCTCGTCGCGTTACTCGTTACGCTCGTGATGCTGTTCGGCTTTCAAGGCGAGCAAATTATTCAGCAGCCTGTGATCATTGCGTTACTGGCCGTGCCCATTTTGATTCAGGTGTATTTCAATTCGGGACTGGCGTATCTGCTCAATCGCGTGACGGGCGAAGCGCATTGCGTTGCCGCGCCGTCGGCGCTTATCGGTGCGAGTAACTTCTTTGAACTTGCCGTTGCGGCGGCGATCAGTCTATTCGGCTTCAGCTCCGGTGCAGCGCTCGCGACAGTGGTCGGTGTGTTGATCGAAGTGCCGGTGATGCTGTCGGTCGTAAAAATTGTGAATACCAGTAAAGGTTGGTACGACCGAGGTCCTGCGGTGCAAAAAGTTGCTGCCGCGAACGCGGCGAGGAAGAACAAGTGAAGCGCATTTTATTTTTATGCGTCGCCAATTCGGCGCGCAGTCAAATGGCGGAAGGACTCGCACGACATATCTTTGGCAAGGATGTCGAAGTGTTGAGTGCAGGCTCGCAACCCTCAATCGTCAATCCGTATGCCATCGAAGTCATGGGCGAGATCGGCATCGAGATGAGCAGTCACCATTCAAAGTCGGTGGACAACATCGATGTCAGCACTATTGATCTAGTGGTAACGCTCTGCGCCGAAGAAGTGTGCCCGCTCTTGCCGGGTCGCGTGCGACGCTTGCATTGGCCGATTACCGATTCTGCCGTCAAAGGCGCAGTATTGCCCGCCGAAGAAATGCGCACACGCTTTCGTACCGCGCGCGATCAGATCAAAGGGCGAATCGAAGTGTTGGCCGGACTCGTGAAGCTTCCCGTTTGACCTTCAGCACAGGAATTTCACGCTAGCGTTCGTGTCGACAATCTTGCGCACAGCACGCGCTTCTATGCGTGGTTGCTCAACACCTGGCCCAAGGAATGGACCCATCGCTATGCCACGTTCATTCGCCCCGATCTCAAAGTGAACTTCGTGTTGGTTGTATCCGACGGCAAAGAGCTGCATCACGACACGCTGTATCACTTAGCCTGACTTGAAGTCACCGACGTGTCGGCGGTGATTGACGCCTACCATCGCGCCAAGTCGTTTGATGTGCTCGTCGAGAAACCTCCGCGCACCACGTGGAAAGGCACGCCGCTGCATGAGCTTTGGCTCAAAGACCCTGACGGTAACTTGATTGAAATCTATGCGCGACTGAGCAATGCGGAATTTGCGCAGAAGCCTACGAATGAATTTCCGGTGTTTCTAGTTGCAGGCACGAGTTGAACTTTTCAGCGGAGCATGGAAGTGCGCGGGCTGATCAGCGGATCAAGTGTCAACTGGGATTTTTCCAAATCGCGCGGCCAGGGCATATGATTGCGCTGGGTCGATGGCTGCAACCTCTATCTGGACCGGGCATGGACCGAACAACCCGAAACCTGCATTCCTATCCAGGGTCTCGAAGGGCAGTAGTTTGATACCCAAACATTGATTGGTGCAGTTGCAGCACGTACACTCCGGACTAGATGGGAGATGGCATTCCTCCCCTGACAAACCGCCGCAAGGCTGATGATGTCTACGCTTTAATCCGTTTCGGGTAGGCGTGGCGATGCGCTAATCCTGTCCGAAGAACACCAACAATTGCAGGACAGGTGCATGTGGAAATCGATTGTCGCCATCTCTTTGGGCGCTAGCCTAGGCGCGATGTTGCGCTGGTGGTTGGGTTCTAGGCTCAATAGTTTTTTTCCCACGATCCCGCCAGGTACGCTCGCGGCTAACTTGATTGGCGGCTACATCATTGGCCTCGCCATCGCGTTCTTCGCTTCTTATTCGGCGCTCGCTCCGGAATGGCGTCTGTTTGTCATCACTGGGTTTTGCGGCGGTCTCACCACGTTCTCGACGTTTTCCGCCGAGGTCGTGGCGTTGCTTCAGCAAGGGCGACCGCTTTGGGCCTGCGGCGCGGTGGCGCTTCACTTGAGTGCATCCGTGCTGATGACTTTTGCTGGCATCGGCACCGTTGCGTGGGCCAAGAGTTAACTCATGCGGAAATCCGAGGAGCAAACGATGCAAGGTTCATTCTTAAGATTCTACGTGCAAGAAGGGCACCGCCATCACGGCCGGTTGGTGTGGGAGTGGTTGCTCGAACAGGCCAACAAACTCGGCATTCGCGGCGGCTCGGCATTTCGCGCGATGGCGGGATTCGGACGCCACCACATGCTGCACGAAGAGCGCTTCTTCGAACTGGCCGGATCGCTTACGGTGGAAATCGAATTCATCGTGACAGACGACGAGGCGCGTCAACTATTGAAGCTCTTTCAAAATGAAAAGCTTCGACTGTTCTATGCGCAAATCCCGGCGCGCTTTGACGTGATTAACCCGGATGCGGCCGATCCACCCTCGATGGGGTCTGACCCATAGCGGTCGGTATCCCAATGGCCAACGGCTGCGCCATTGACGGAAGTCGGTGCTGAATCTTGGTTAGAGACTGAGGAGAATCGACGATGACTGAAACTTGGTTGCTCGCGGCTCTTTGGCTCGGCCTTGCGCTGATCGCGACGCTGTTATCGATTTGGTTGCGCGTGGCGACGGCGCTCTCGGAAATTGTGGTCGGGACTGTCGCCCAACTTATTATCGGCGCAACCATTGGCACGGCGCTTCTGCATACGGACGATTCGTGGATCAAGTTTCTCTCCGGCACGGGCGCGATTGTGCTCACGTTTCTCGCGGGCGCGGAACTCGATCCCGCGGTAGTTCGCACCAAATGGAAGAGACGAGCTTCATTGGCATGGTCGGATTCATCGCGCCCTTTCTCGGTTGCACCGCGCTTGCGTATTGGGGATTGCATTGGGGGTGGCGTGCGAGTTGGCTTGCCGGTGTCGCGATGTCGACGACCTCGGTCGCGGTCGTGTACGCCGTCATGTTGGAGTTCGGACTCAATGTGACCAGCTACGGCAAGACGGTGCTGGCCGCGTGTTTCATCAACGATCTCGCGACGGTGCTGGCGCTGGGATTTATTTTCAGTCCGTTCACATGGAAGACCGGCGTGTTCTTCGGCGCTGGAGTCGCAATATTCGCCGCTTTGCCGTTCGTCACGCCGCGATTCTTTAAACACTATGGAGGTCGACCGTCGGAACTCGAGGCCAAGTTTCTGCTATTGGTGCTGTTCGGTCTCGGCGGCATCGCGACCTGGTCCGGAAGCGAGGCGGTGTTGCCCGCTTATTTGGTCGGCATGGTGCTTGCCGGCACGGTCGGCAAAGATCACGCGCTCATACGACGCTTGCGGACGCTTACCTTCGGTTTGCTCACGCCTTTCTATTTTATTCGCGCGGGGTCGCTCGTTTCGTTGCCAGCGCTAGCGGCCGCGCCGTTGGGGTTTATTGCTCTGCTCGGCGCCAAAATGCTAACTAAAATTATCGGTGTGTATCCCACCACCAAATTGTTCCGCGCGCCGACTCAAGAGGCTTTGTACACAACCATGTTGATGTCAACCGGTCTCACTTTCGGAACGATTTCCGCATTGTTCGGTTTGTCGCACGGCGTCATCGACGAAGCTCAGTACTCGGCCATCGTCGCCGCCGTGGTGGCGAGCGCCGTGGTGCCCACTTTAATCGCGAATGCTTTTTTTCTGCCTCGGCACTTACTCGGATCCAATGCTGAAGCCAAGCCGAAACTTCCGGCGACGACTTCCGATGCGTAAACGGGGAGCACACCATGATCGAGAAAATATTGGTCGGTTACGATGGTTCGGAACCTTCGCGTGATGCGCTGACGTTTGCGGTAAAACTGGCGCGCACGTTCAGCGCCGAGGTGCATGTGGTCGCGGTGGCGCGGCCGCCTGACTATGGCGGTACGGTGGAAACCGAAGCAGTCATCGAGCAGGCTCGCCGGCACTGCGAGCACGCGCTGCGTGCTGCGCGATCCGAGCTTGCGCACGAGTCTTTCAAATCTCAATTCCATGTCGCGGTCGGTCATCCCGCCGAGCAACTTGTGCGGTACGCGGAGGCAAAAAAATAGATCACATCGTTGTCGGGCATCGCGGGCACACGATGTTTGAGCGTTGGTTGATTGGGTCAGTCGCCCGGCAAGTGATCGCCTACGCACACTGCGCCGTGACTGTCATACGATAAGAGGTTGCAACAACATGACCACCTCAATCGACAATCGCCTGCAATGGAAAGCGATAGTAGCTATCGTCATCGGCAGTTTGATAGGCGCATTAGCGCGGCAGGGATTGAATCTGGCTTGCCAGGAACTTTTCGCCGATCAATCCTGGATTGCGATAGTTGTTTCTGGCGGTGGCGGAATTGCGTTGGGCGCGATTATGGGTTGGGTGTCGACAGCAGGCGAGTTCCGCGCAGACAGACGATTGATGTTGATGGTCGGTTTAATTGCCGTACTCGGCACATTCGCGGCGTCCGCCGCGGTCGAAACATCTAGCACGCAAACTTCCACAAGCGCTGGAGATCGAATCTTGTGGACGGCGGCGCTGCATATCGGTGGAGCAATCATCGCTGCTGCTCTCGCACTCACCGTAGTACGTTGGTTCCGCGCGCGGCGCTCGTCGTAAGCTGTGAGCGCGATGAAATCTAAATGGTCGCGATCACGATAGTTCCAGTAACGATGAGCAATCCGCCCACGATTAACTTCGCACTCACCGGCTCGCGCAGCAGCAGAAGTCCAAGCGCAATCGCAATCACGACACTCAGTTTGTCGATGGGCGCGACCTTGGACGCGGGCGCGAGTTGCAAAGCTCGGTAATAGCAGAGCCAAGAAGCGCCGGTCGCCAAACCGGACAGCACGAGAAACGTCCAGGTTTTCGCGGACACAGCGGCAACTCCGATCCATTCGTTGCGCACTCCGACCAATGTTCCGGCAAACACGAGGATGACGGCCGTGCGAATCAACGTGGCGAGATTCGAATTAACACCTGCGACGCCGATCTTGCCGAGAATGGCAGTGAACCCGGCAAAAAAAGCCGAGCCCAAGGCAAACACTAACCATGCATTAGACCCTTTCATCGCGATCCACCTCGAACTTAGCTGACGGGAGTGCCGGGTTGGATTGTAGCGTCGGTCAACGAAGGCCGCCGCCATGGCAACACGATGGCTAAGTCGCCGCTAAGTCTTCCTCCTTACTATGCGGCAATCGCGCTTGCGACGGACGTTACGTCGAATTGCCGCACACTTACGATTGAACTAACCGGAGTTACGCTCATGCAAATGAAACTACTTCTAGCCTCTACTGTCTTGCTAGCCGCCGCAACGAACCTGGCCCTCGCGCAATCCGATCCGCCGAGCTATAAACGAGACGTTCCAGCCAAGCTTGCACACGATGCGAAGATTTCCGAAGACGCTGCGCGTGCCGCCGCTCTTAGCAAAGTGCCGCGTGGTCAAGTCGTAGCGCTAGAACTTGAACGCGAACGTAGCAAACTTCTCTATTCATTCGACCTCAAGGTTCCCGGTCGGTCGGGAATCGATGAAGTCCACGTAAACGCAATGGATGGCCTCGTGTTATCGGTCGAGCACGAATCCGTGAAGACTGAGCGCGCTGAAGCTGCGGCGGACAAGAAATCAGCGGCAAAGAAAAAGTAGTTGTACTTGGCCGCCGTCATGGCCGATCACTGAGCCATAATGGCTGACATCGGTAACTGCGCGCCAACACTCAATCGAATTACGATGCGTATTCTCCTCATCGAAGACGACCGTATGATCGGGACAAGCCTCGTGCGTGGATTGCAAGATGCGGGTTACGCGGTGGATTGGCTACAAGACGGCGAGTCAGGCGCGCGGGCGCTGGCAGATAAAGAAGCAAGCTACTCGGTTGCGCTCATTGACTGGGGTTTGCCTAAGAAGAATGGTTTCGAAGTGCTGCAAGGATTGCGCGAGCGACAGAACTCTTTACCGGTGTTAATGCTTACCGCGCGGGATTCGATCGAGGATCGCGTGACCGGTCTCGACGGCGGCGCAGACGACTATCTGGTTAAACCGTTCGAATTGGCGGAATTGCTCGCGCGTGTTCGCAACCTGCTGCGCCGTCCGGCTAATCGACAGGACTCGCCGCTTACTAACGGCGTGGTTTCCCTCGATACCCATACGCGGCGCGCGCGGCGCGATGATCGCGAATACGATCTGACTGCGCGCGAGTTTGCGTTGCTGTTTGCTCTCTTTGAACGTCCCGGTGCCGTCTTGTCGCGCGGGCAATTGGAAGAGCGCCTGTACTCGTGGTCCGATTCCGTCGAGAGCAACGCGGTCGAATTTCTAATTCATGGCCTTCGAAAAAAATTAGGCGTCGATGTCATTCAAAACGTTCGCGGCCTCGGGTGGTGCGTGGCGGGCCAATGAGATCGCTCAAAAGAAGACTGCTCATCGCCTCATGCATCGCGCTCGTGATCGTCGGGGCAGTGTCGGCGACGCTCGCTTATCGCGGCTTCAATCAGGAAACATCGTCGATGCTCGACGATCAAATGCAGCAAGTCGCGCGTATTGCAGCCATACAAGTTCCGCACGATTCCGATGCACAGCCGGAAATCGTTCCGCAGTCCGCCGTCGGCGAACTCGATGATGAAGTGCTCGTCTGGATTAACGATGCGCAGGGGCGTGCATTGTTCGCATCGCAGCGCCGCGTGAGGCCGCCGCCGAGTGTGCGGCCGGGCTTTCAAGACATCGATATTGATGGCCGAAGTTATCGAGTACTCGCAGTGACCGCAAATGAACGCAGCATTATTGTTGCTCAGGAAAATGAGGCGCGGTGGGAAACGGCAAGTGCTGCCAGTCTGACCGCGCTGTTGCCCTTGATCGTTTTAATTCCTGTGTTGGCGCTGGTCATCGCACTTGTCATACGCGCGCAGTTTCGGCCGGTGCAAAGCGCAATTGATGAGATTGCCGCTCGGCCGCCGTTCGCACTGTCTCCTATCGTGACTAGCGATTTGCCAACGGAAATCCGACCGCTCGTCGATGCGATGAATCGACTGTTGACTCGCCTCGCAGACGCAGTGCGCCATGAACAGCGATTCCTGACCGATGCGGCGCACGCGTTACGAACGCCGCTGACGGCGCTGCAACTACAAGCGGATGTACTTGACCATGCACGCAGTCCCGAGGACCGACAGGAGCGATTGTTAGAATTGCGCGCCGGCATACGGCGCGCGTCTCGTTTAGCGACGCAATTACTCGCACTGGCCCGCAACGATTTAGAGCCGGTAACCCATGACGCGGAGACTGATCTTGACGTTACGATTGCCAATGCCATCGCGCTCTATGCGCCAGTCGCTGCGGCTCGCGCCATAAAATTACACACGACATTTCATAGTGGTCTGCGAGTCCGCGCACCTGCGGGCAAACTGACAATCATAATCGGCAACTTGCTCGACAATGCGCTGCGTTACACTCCATCTGGCGGCTCGGTCCACGTAAATGCATCGCACATCGATGATCTGGCATTAATTGAAGTCATCGACGAAGGGCCGGGCCTGCCGGAAAACGAGCTTGAGAAGGTCTTCGAGCGTTTTCATCGTGCAGATGGAGATACCACCGAAGGCAGCGGTCTGGGTCTCGCCATCGTGCAAAGCCTATCGGAACAGCTCGGCGGGCAAGCATCGCTCGGCAATCGTCGCGATCGCATCGGTCTCGTTGCGCAGTTGCGCTTGCCAATGGCGAATGGAATGCGCCTCTTGGCCACGGAGCCAAACGCAATATGACGGCCACCGAATTTCGATTCGCGCGCTCGATCATGCGCGCGCTTGTCGCTGCATCGATGAGTAGCCAGCTCGCGAGTTGCGCGATCTATCATGCTCAGCCGTTGGCGTCTTCGGACGTCGAGAGCGTGCTCGCGTCTCCGGAGCGCGCGATATTGGAACGCAAGGCGTCGGAGTTGTCGCATCCGATCATTGCCCCAATGACGCTAGATTTCTCGCGTCCGCTGACTTCCGATGAAATCGCGGTCATCGCAGTGATCGCCAATCCTGATTTAAGAGCATTGCGCGCGCAGCAAGGCGTCGCCGATGCGCAGGTTTTCGCTGCAGGTCTACTGCCCGATCCGCAATTTTCGGTCGGCGTAGATCATGTGCTCGGGCCCGTCGATCCCACGTTGTCTACTGCATTCGTGGGTAGTTTATCGCTGGATTTGCTCGCGCCGCTCGCGACACGCCGCGTCGAAAAGACAATCGTGCGAGCCGCGGCGCGAAAAGTGCGACTCGATATTGCCTGGCAAGAATGGTTGACGGCGGGCCAAGCACAACTCTTGGCGCTGCGAGTCGGCTATCAATTTCAGTCGGCGCAACTTGCGCGCCGCGCGAGCGATGTATCTGAACGTTCTTTGCAACGTGCATTAGCGGCACTGGCGGCCGGCGACTTAAAGCAGGATGAGATCGAAGCGCGCCGGATTGCGGCAGCCGAAAATTCCGCGCGCGCGCTCGCCGCCGAACGCGACTATGAAAGTACGCGGCTCGATCTGAATCGCCTGCTGGGACTCAAACCTTTCGAGTCGCTGGACCTTG
>JAYTQU010000063.1:0-13394 GCA_043746555.1 Pseudomonadota bacterium
GATCACCTTCGAGCCACGCGAGCGCGGCGCGGGCTTCGAATTCATCGACAAGACCGTGGGCGGCACCGTGCCGAAGGAATACGTACCGGCCGTTGAGAAAGGCCTGAAGTTGCAAAAGGAAGACGGCGTACTCGCGCACTACCCTTGCGTGGACTTTCGCGCGACGCTCACCGACGGCAGCTATCACGACGTCGACTCGAATGCGTTGACGTTCGAAATCGCCGCCAAGGCATGCTTTCGCGAAGCGATTCGCAAGGCTTCGCCAATTTTGCTCGAGCCCGTGATGCGCGTCGAAACCGTTACGCCCGGCGATTATCTCGGCGACGTGATCGGCGACATCAATCGCCGTCGCGGTACCATTTTGGAACAGTTGGAGCGCGGCACAAACATCGCGGTGGTCTCGACCGTGCCGTTGTCGGAAATGTTCGGCTACATCGGACATCTACGCGGCATGACCTCCGGTCGCGCGTCGTACACGATGGAATTTTCCCACTACGATCCGGTACCGAAGCAAGTGGCCGATGCGGTTATCGCCGAAGTTGAAAAAGCCAGGACTGCTGCGAAGGCGTAAGATCGTTTTCCCGAGGAAGGGACCAGGAAACGTAAACAAGGGCGGAGTTACTTCCGCCCTTTTCTTTTTTATAAGCCCCATGAGCGAGTCACGTACGAACGAAATCGTTAGCAGAGTTGCCGCCGGCCCCTTTGGCGAGTGGCTGGCAGAAGTGCGCGCCTCGCTGCGCGGTGAGAGTGGAACATCGGTGCCTTGCGGTGACTGCGTCGGTTGCTGTGTCTCCTCGTATTTCATTCCGATCCGACCGCAAGATACGCAAGCGTTTTCGGCAATTCCACCCCATCTCTTAGTCAGTGCGCCCGGTCAGCCGAGCGGTCATGCCATGATGGGTTACTTGGACGATGGCTCCTGTCCGATGTTGCACGCGGGTAAATGTTCTATTTACGGACAGCGTCCACAGACCTGTCGCGACTATGATTGCCGCATTTTCGCCGCTGCGGGAATCGATGCCGGCGGCGCCGACAAGGCCGTCATCAACAAACGAGTCCGCGAGTGGCAATTCACTTATCCATCGCACACGGATCAACTCGCGCACATCGCAGTAAAATCCGCAGCCACGTTTATTCAAAATAACAAAGGCAGTTTTCCGAATGGGCGCGCACCGACCGCTGCGACGGGCATTGCCGTTCTTGCGATCAAAGTCTACGAAGTCTTTCTGCAGGGCGACTCACGCAGCAGCAGTGACGAGGAGATCGCCAACGCCATAATTGCGGCGAGTGGCGCATTCGATGCGGAAGCGACGGCCGTGACCTCATGACCTTCGCCGATCTGCAGGTTCACGCCGATCTCATCGCAGCGCTTCTCAAGCAGCAGATCGACGACCCAACACCCATTCAGATTGCGGCGCTACCAATTTTGCTTTCTGGAAAGGATGCCTATCTACACGCTGAGACTGGAACCGGCAAAACTTTGGCGTACTTACTGCCGATTTTTTCCCGTCTTGATCTCGCACAAGCTGCCGCGCAAGTTGCGATTCAGGCCATCATCGTTGCGCCGACGCACGAACTCGCCATTCAGATTCAACGTCAATGCGCGGATCTCGCCCAAAACACAGGTTGGCCTGTCCGCACGTTACTGTTGATCGGCGGAACTTCGCTGGATCGCCAGCTCGACAAATTAAAAAAGAAACCGCACCTCGTCGTGGGCTCTCCGGGTCGTATTGCCGAACTGATCGCAAAAGGAAAACTCAAGAGTAAATTCGTTCACAGCATTGTAATCGACGAAGCGGACCGGTTACTCAACGACGAAAGTCTCGCCGCCATTCGCGCGATCATCCAATCCGCTCCAACTACGCGGCAGTTAATCTTTGCCTCGGCGACGATGCCCTCAAGTTGCGACGACGTTATTGCAACGCTGTCGCCGCAATTGGTCAGATTGAGAGCCGGAACCGCCGCCGTCAATCCGAATATCGAACACCTTTACTTGATTTGCGAAGAACGCGACAAGCCCGATGAACTGCGCAAACTTCTGCATGCTTTCAACGTGGAACGCGCCATCGTCTTCGTTCATCGCAACGATGTGGCCGAAAAGATCGCCGCGAAACTCGCTCATCACCATATCGCGGCCGTGGACCTCAACGCCGCACTCCACAAAGAGGATCGCAAGCACGCAATGGATGGCATTCGCAGCGGCGCAATACGAGTCATGATCGCGTCCGACGTCGCCGCTCGCGGCCTCGACATCAAAGGCGTCACCCATATTTTCAACTTCGATGTACCCACGCTAAGCAAAGACTATTTGCATCGAGTCGGTCGCACCGGCCGAGCCGGCGCAAAAGGCGTGGCCGTTTCACTAACCACCGAGGTCGAAGCCAGACTCATGCGCCGCTATCAAGAAGAACTTGGCATCCGAGTGCAGTGCGTCCGCATGCGCGAAGGGCGCATTCTTGAAGCATGAGTCTGCCCACATGCTGAATCCGGCTACCCGCTCCTCCATCGATCAGCGCGAACGATTCTTCGAATTGTTGGGCGCGAATCTCGAACGCGGGAGTTTTGTCAAACTCGCTCTCGCCAAACCGACGGGTGCAGAGCCAGACATGGTGCGAGCCGCCGCTCGTCAAATTGCCTTGCGCGGCGAAGCATGCCTATCGTTTGTCTATAGTTATCCAACGCGTGATATTACTAAGAACCTACCGATAAGCGACGGCATGCTGCGAGTCCAGGAGCTACTAGGGTCTGCGTTTAAGAGCGCACAGCTACAAACGCAACACGAAGAAATTCATCTCTCGATCGGCAAGAAAGATCGCAGCACGCTAACGGTGACGACAATCGAACATACCGAGGCATCTTCAGCAACGCACGACCGCGAGAAGCAACGCTGGCTGGAACTCACCAGACCGTTCTTGGCGGAGCTGGGTGTGACCACTGCACAGCACCAGTTGATTCCATCGATGTCGCGCAAGTGGAAGCAGATCAACAAATTCATTGAGGTTTTCGCGCACGCGCTGGCGACATCTCCTTGGGCGGAAGCGAAACAACTCGATGTCGTGGATTTCGGTTCCGGTAAGGGATATCTCACCTTCGCCATTCACGACTGGTTACGCAATGTTAAAGGCATCGCGGCCAACGTCCGGGGTGTTGAACTTCGAGCCGACATGGTCACGCTATGCAATAACACGATCGCTAAATTAAATATTGAAGGTCTTTGCTTTGAAGAGGGCGATATTCGAAGCCATCAAGCGAAGCAACTCGATGTGATGATCGCGTTGCACGCTTGCGATATCGCGACCGACTACGCGATTCACTTTGGGATACGAACCGGTGCGCAAATCATCATGTGCTCGCCCTGCTGTCACAAACAAATTCGACCGCAGATGCGCAGTCCGCAATTGCTAAGGCCTATTCTTCATCACGGCGTGCATCTCGGCCAAGAAGCGGAAATGGTAACCGATGGTCTACGTGCTCTGCTGCTCGAAGCTTCCGGTTACGAAACAAAAGTATTTGAATTTATTTCGCTTGAGCACACCAATAAGAACAAGATGATTCTAGCGGTCAAACGCGCCGCTCCAACTTCAGCCGCCGAAGCATTGATGCAGATTGCGGAGATTAAAAAATTCTACGGTATTCGCGACCAGTGCTTAGAGTCGTTACTCCAGAGCGACGCAACGATTCCAAAGCAAGAAAACTAACGTTGCAAAGTCTTGGCCGCCGCGTCGGCCGCAGGATTCACCGCTCGCGCGATCAATCCGCTTTGTGTAAGCGAAACGCGATAACGCGCACCGTCGGCCATCGGCAGGTAAGTGGCGCTACCGTAGATCGAATCGACAAAAGGCAACCAGCGCGGATGATCTTGCGCCCAGGTCCACAAATCGATGCCGGGATTTTCGCTCAGTCCATAAACGGAACGCTGTGCAGTACGCTCTTGTTCGATGTCGCGATAGCGTCCGCTTAATCGCTCCAAGCGATACTGCGCATCGAGCCCAAGCAGCGTTGCCCAACCGCGCCACTTCAGAACCCGCGCATCGAGCTGCCATTCGTCGCCATTCAACATGAACGACTGACGATCGCCGGACGGAATGCGCGTAATGGTCGCGCGAAAACGATGCGGGCCGGCTGGTTCGAATATCATTTCGGCCAACGGTGTTTCATACATCAGGCGCGAATAGGTATACAAGTTGGTGCCGACGACAAAAATCAATCCCGATGCACCCAACAACGCCAGACTAAAAAGCAGACTGCTTACGCCCGTAACAAATCGCGCACGAATCAAGCGACGTAGCCCGATGACCATCAGCAACACGCCGAGGATCGCGAAGATCAGACTAAGTGTTTGCAGCGTCACGCGTCGAGCTTCCGATATTTCACGCGATGCGGCGTATCGGCGTCGGTGCCTTTACGTTTGTGGTAATCCGCCGCGTATTCCTGATGGTTACCTTCGAACCATGCAACTTCGCTATTGCCTTCGAAAGCGAGGATGTGCGTCGCGATGCGATCCAAAAACCAACGATCGTGCGAGATGACCACTGCGCAACCCGGAAAACCGAGCAACGCTTCTTCCAGCGCGCGTAGGGTCTCAACGTCCAAATCGTTGGTCGGTTCGTCGAGTAGAATCAGATTTCCGCCGCTCTTCAAGACTTTGGCCAGGTGCACGCGATTGCGTTCGCCGCCGGAAAGCTCACCGATCAATTGTTGTTGCTGCGTGCCGCGAAAGTTGAAGCGACCCACATACGCTCGCGACGATGTTTCGTAATTTCCGACCTTGATAAGGTCGAGTCCGCCGGAAATTTCCGCCCAAACGGATTTGGAGTCGTCGAGCGTTTGGCGCGATTGATCGACATGCGCGAGTTGCACCGTGGGTCCAATACGAATCTCCCCGGCATCGGGTTTTTCTTGACCGGTAAGCATGCGGAACAACGTGGTCTTACCCGCGCCGTTCGGACCAATCACGCCGACAATGCCGCCGCGCGGCAAGTTGAAATTTAAATCATCGAACAGCAACTTTTCGCCGAACGCTTTCTTAAGCCCCTGGCCGTCGATAACCAGCTCGCCCAGCCTCGGGCCGGGCGGAATATAAATCTCGTTGGTCTCGTTTCGTTCTTGGAATTCTTGAGACGACAGCTCTTCGTAGCGCTGCATGCGCGCCTTGCTCTTCGCTTGCCGCGCTTTCGGGTTCTGACGCACCCACTCAAGTTCTTTCGCGAGCATTTTACGCAATCCTTCCTGCTGCTTCTCTTCGACTTCCAGTCGCTTCTCCTTTTGTTCGAGCCATGACGAATAGTTTCCTTCCCACGGAATTCCATGACCGCGATCGAGTTCGAGAATCCAACCGGCAACGTTATCCAAGAAATACCGATCGTGCGTCACCGCGATCACAGTCCCCGGATACGATTCCAGAAAATGCTCCAGCCATGCGACCGACTCCGCATCCAAGTGGTTGGTAGGCTCGTCAAGCAATAACATGTCCGGCTTCGACAACAGTAAGCGACACAACGCGACGCGACGCTTTTCACCGCCGGAAATCTTGCCGACATCCGCGTCCCACGGCGGCAAACGTAACGCGTCGCCCGCGACTTCGAGCGTTCGCTCCAATTCCCAGCCATTACAGGCATCGATGGCGTCTTGCAACTTGCCTTGTTCGGCCATCAGCTTCTCCATCGCGTCGGCCGATAAATCGGGATCGGCGAATTTGTCGCTGACCGCATTGAAGCGATCGATGAGCGATTGCGTTTCGGCCACGCCTTCAAGCACATTGCCACGCACATCCTTGGTCGCATCGAGTTTCGGTTCTTGTTCCAAGAAACCAATTTTGATGCCCGGCTGCGGACGCGCTTCGCCTTCGAAGTCCTTATCGACACCCGCCATGATTCGAAGCAATGTCGATTTGCCGGAGCCATTCAAACCGAGCACGCCAATTTTGGCACCCGGAAAAAACGACAGCGAGATGTCGCGCAGAATGATTCGCTTAGGTGGAATCACCTTGCCGACGCGATTCATGGTGTAAATGAATTGGGCCATAGGAAATTAGTCGTGCAAAAAGGATGGAGAATAGTACAGGTCGACGTTAAGCCTGGCGAATCTGCTGAATTAATTTCGTCAGCACGTTGCCGGGGCCCACTTCTTTGAAATCGGTGACGCCGTGTTCCGCGAGAAAGCGCACACTCTGTGTCCAACGGACCGAATTCGATATTTGCTTCACCAACAGGTCCTTTACCGCCGCGCTAATGTCGTCCGACGGATACAAATTCGCCGTGACGTTTGCCACCACCGGGATCTTCGGCATTGCGAATGTCATCGGCGCAAGAAACTCTGCGAACGCCTTTGCCGCATCGGCCACATAGCGCGAATGAAACGCGGCGCTGGCCTTCAACGGAATAACCATCCGCGCGCCCGCTGCTTCAAATTTTGGCGCTGCATGTTTGATATCGTCGCTGGGACCGGAAATCACTGTTTGGGTCGGCGAGTTGTAATTGGCGACATCGATACTTGTTAGACCTTCATTTTTTACTACTTGCAAAATCTTTTCCGCCGCAAGACCGATCACGGCAGCCATCCCGCCGCCCTTCGCCTGTGACATCAACTCACCACGCCTCTTCACCAACTTAAGCCCGGTTAGGAAATCGAACACACCGGCGGCAAGTAAGGCGTCGTATTCGCCAAGACTATGTCCCGCAACGTAATCGGGCTTTTGTCCTTCGAGTAGCGCCTTGTAGTAATGCAACGCATTCACGGTGTATAGACACGGCTGCGTGAACTGCGTCTGATTCAAACGATTGTCCGCGTCCTCTAAACACTGCTTACGCAACGAATAGCCAAGCAACGCATCCACTTCGTTTTCGACAGATGCGAATTCACGCACCTCATCGAATAATCCCTGACCCATTCCTTTTTTTTCCGATCCCTGACCGGGAAATACAAATGCCAACATCACTTCACCTCACCCACATCACTACTCACCACACCGATAGCGCTAACGCAAGGATCGATACATTTTTCGGCGGCCTCAAAAACAGGATGTTTTTGTGGAAGTCTCCATGGATGGATTCACGACGGCGCTGAAAAATGTATCGATCCTTGCGTTAACGCTATTCCACCCTAGGCCCATACACCAACTTCACTCCATCCTGCCCCACCAACTGCTGCAAGCGCTCCAACAATTCGCGCGTCGGCTTCACAGACCATTCGTCCGGCAATGTTAACGCAGCACGCGCGTCCGAACTTCGGTAATGTACGGCGACACTACACTGTCCACGGCGATAATCCTTGAGCACCTGTTGCAGGTCGGCAATGAACTTCTGACCGGAGCCGTTGGTCGCAGTATCCGGCCAGAGAATATCCAAACGTCGTGCGAATCGCTCGCGCGCTGTTTCAATGTCGACGATACGTTTGGCGTTCAGCCGCCAGTCCTCGATGAAGTCGTCGAAGCGTAAATTACCTTCGATCACCACGATCTGATCTTTGGCGATCAAAGTTCGGTATTGTTGAAACGTTTCTTCGAACATCGACACTTCCAGGCGCGCACTGCGGTCATCGAGCATGAGCGTGGTGCGATTGCCGCGTTTGCGTATCTCAAGAATCAATCCGGCGATCGTCACCGGCTTACCTTGATAACGAAAGCCGCCTTCGCCCGCGTTTGCCGGTTTCGCGCCCGCAACATCGGCAATACGACCGCTGGTGATCGCTTGAATCTCGCGCTCGTACTGCGCGATGGGATGGCCGGTAAGATAAAGCCCCAGTGTTTCGCGTTCGCCCGTCAGACGAATGGTCTCGCTCCACTCCGGCAAGGTTTCGATCGGCTGAGACGACTTCGCTCCGGTTTCAAGCGTTACTGGTGCCGGCGCCAGACCGAACAGATCGTTTTGACCGGCTTCCTGCGCCTTCGTACCTTGCTCCGCCAATTGCATCGCCTTGGGCAGTGCGTGCATCAGCGAGGCGCGATTCGGCCCGATGCGATCGCAGGAACCGGAGCGAATCAATGCTTCGACGACGCGCTTGTTGATCTTCGCGGCGTCGATGCGGCAAACGAAATCTTCTAGATCTTTGAAGCCGCCATTGGCTTCGCGTTCGGCCATGATGCTTTCCACCGCTGCTTGTCCGACGCCTTTAATTGCGCCGAGCCCATAGCGAATCGAGCGCGTGCCGCTCACCGTGAACATATACGACGATGAATTCACATCCGGCGGTTCCACATTGAGTTGCATGCGACGCGCCTCATCAATCAAACCCACGACCTTATCGGTCTTATCCATATCGGACGACAACACCGCGGCCATGAAGCTTGATGGATAGTGCGTCTTGAGCCACGCGGTCTGATAAGAGAGCAACGCATACGCAGCGGAATGCGATTTGTTGAACCCGTAACCCGCGAACTTTTCCATCAAGTCGAAGATGAATGCCGCACGCTCATCTTTAACGCCGCGCTGCGTCGCGCCTTCAATAAAAATCGAACGTTGCTTCGCCATTTCCTCCGGTTTCTTCTTCCCCATCGCGCGGCGTAATAAGTCGGCGCCACCGAGTGTATAGCCCGCCAACGTTTGCGGAATCTGCATCACCTGTTCTTGATACAGAATGACGCCGTACGTTGGGGCGAGGACCGGTTTCAAATCGGGATGCAAGTAGTCAATCGGCGTATTCTTGTCGGCCTTTTTGCGCG
The DNA here is from genome assembly GCA_043746555.1 of Pseudomonadota bacterium. Taxonomy (GTDB): domain Bacteria; phylum Pseudomonadota; class Gammaproteobacteria; order Steroidobacterales; family Steroidobacteraceae; genus CAZQYC01. The sequence goes on from JAYTQU010000063.1 coordinate 8,660, forward strand.
CGATGAAATCGTCCACCATGCCCGATTGCAAAGGACCCGGCCGAAATAGCGCAACCAACGCCACGATGTCTTCAAAGCAATCGGGCTGCAAGCGGCGAATTAAATCCTTCATGCCGCGCGATTCCAATTGGAATACCGCAGTGGTGTCGCCGCGCTGAAGCAATCCATAGGTTGCCTTGTCGTCAAGCGGCGCCGATTTCATGTCGAGTGGACCTTCGCCTTTGGTCGCACGTTCGACGTTGATGATCTTGATCGCCCAGTCGATGATCGTGAGAGTTCGCAGTCCGAGAAAGTCGAACTTCACCAAACCCGCCGCTTCGACGTCATCCTTGTCGAACTGCGTCACCAAGCTTTTGCCGCTCTCGTCGCAGTAAAGCGGCGCGAAATCCGTGAGCACCGATGGCGCGATCACCACACCGCCCGCATGCATGCCCGCGTTGCGCACCAAGCCCTCTAGCGACATCGCCATGTCGATGAGTTCGCGCGTGTCGTCTTCTTCTTTGTAACGACGTTTGAGCTCTTCTTCTTTTTCGAGTGCGTCCTTAAGCGTGATGCCGAGTTCAAATGGAATCAGTTTCGCGATCGAGTCGGCGAATCCATAGGTCATGCCCATTACGCGCGCCACGTCGCGCACCACGGCCTTCGCGGCCATCGTGCCGTAGGTGATGATTTGCGAGACACGTTCGCGACCGTATTTCTGCGCGACGTAGTCGATCACCCGATCGCGACCGTCCATGCAGAAGTCAACGTCGAAGTCCGGCATAGAGACGCGTTCCGGATTCAAGAATCGTTCGAACAATAGATCGTACGGCAGCGGATCGAGATCGGTGATACCGAGCGAGTACGCAACCAGCGATCCCGCGCCGGAGCCGCGACCCGGCCCGACTGGAATACCGTTTTCTCGCGACCAGCGAATGAAATCGGCAACGATTAAAAAGTAGCCTGCAAATCCCATCTGACAGATCACGTCGAGTTCGCGCGCAAGTCGCCGGCGATATTCGTCCTCGGAAACAACGCGCGCACCGGCTGGTGGATGGGCACGCGCTTCGGCGATACGCGTAGTCAAGCCGCGCTCGGCTTCGTTCCTTAAAAATTCGTCGGTCGTCGTGCCTTCCGGAACCGGATAAGGCGGTAACACCGACTTACCGAGTTTCAATTCCAAGCTGCAGCGCTTTGCAATCTCGACCGTATTCGCAATGGCTTCCGGAATGTCGGCGAACAATTCCTGCATCTGCTGCGGCGTGCGCAGATATTGTTGTTCGCTATAACGCCGCGGACGATTCGCATCGCCAAGCTGCGATCCCTCGTGAATGCAAACACGCGCTTCGTGCGCTTCGAAATCGTCGGACGCGAGAAAACGCACATCGTTGGTCGCGACCACCGGCATCCCATATCGCACGGCCAATTCCAATGCGCCGCCGATGTAAGCCTCTTCATTCGGACGCCCCGTGCGCTGCAATTCCAGATAGAACCGGTTGCCGAACAGTGCGAGCCAGTAGTCGAGTGCTGCGCGCGCATCGTCGTCGCGCGCACCGACGATCGCCCGACCGACATCGCCGGCGAGACCGCCCGATAACGCAATCAGTCCTTGCAGGTTGTCGGCATCGAGCCAAGCGCGTTCGATCATCGGCACACCTTTGTGCTGACCTTCCAAGTAGGCGCGACTGACGAGTCTGGTGAGATTCTTGTAGCCCACGTCGTTTTGACACAGCAGCACGAGTCGCGTGGGTTCTATGCGTTCGCCCAATTCATGCACGTTCAGCTCGACGCCGATGAGCGGTTTGAGTCCCTTGCTCTGCGCAGCGCGATAGAACTTCACCATCGCAAATAGATTGCAATGATCCGTTAGCGCCACGGCCGGCATGCCCGCCTCGGCGACCGCGTCCATCAATCCTAGTACGGTGCGTTCGCCTGTTTCATCCGTTTCGCTCGCGATGCGAATAACGCTATCGATCAACGAGTATTCGGTGTGCAGATGTAGATGAACGAAGGACATGGCGGACGCGTAATGGAAGACTAATCGGAACGACGCGAACGCGCCGCTAACGCGACCGGCGCAAAACTCATGCGGTGAATGGGGCTAGGACCTAATTTTTCCAGCGCCGCATAGTGCGCAGGCGTCGGATAACCTTTGTGTCCCGCGAGTCCGTAGCCGGGATAAATTTTATCGAATGCAACCATCATCGCATCGCGAGTAGTTTTGGCGAGAATAGACGCCGCACCGATCGACGCGATCTTGGCGTCGCCTTTCACTATTGTTTCCACAGTGCCGCCATAACCGATCTCCGCTAAAGAAGGCGCGCGATTGCCGTCTACTTGAATGTGCGTCGGCACGATCTTGAGCCCATCGACTGCACGGCGCATCGCAAGGAAGGTCGCTCGCAAAATATTCAGCGCGTCGATCTCGGCGGCGTCTGCCGACGCTACCGCCCATGCGAGAGCATGTTCGCGAATTTGCATCGCGAGTACATCGCGCTGCCGCTCCGTCAGCGCTTTCGAGTCGCCGATACCGGCGATAGGTCGCGCCGGATTCAAAATCACGGCAGCGGCGACTACGGGTCCTGCCAAGGGACCGCGACCCGCTTCGTCGACCCCCGCAACGAACAACGGCGTACTCGCTATGCTTGCCGCCGCTACGCTTGCTGGATCCGCCGGCGCTACGCGCTTCGTCATTTCCGCAATCGCGAGCGAGGTGGTGGATGGGCTCACTGCACTCTCAACTAGGTAGACTTAGAATTTGTGATCGAAGAAAGTCAAAGGATAACGTATGCGCCGCGCTCATTCCTCCGCAAAATTTCCGTGGGCCCTCTTGACTTCGCTGTCGCTTGCAACCCCGGTGTAGACAACGTTGTCGACGCGCACGCAGGATTCGCCAACTGAGTTCCTAAACGCATTCGAATGCGCGTGCAACGCATTGAACGATCTCGCAGTATCGGGTGGAACTGTGGTGCGCGTTTAGGGACGTCTCCGGTGCCAACGCGCGCACGACGCCACCGATTTCATCGCTTCGCGTGCTCGCCATGTGTGCGCTCAATCTGCCGGCTGCGATGTCGTTCGCAAGACCTACAGCCCGATGTAACGGCTTAACCAACTATGTCGACAGATTGCGCGCTATGTCTTAGGCAGATGATCGATCACGGCCTGTGCAGCTTGGCGACTAGCATCGCGTCGTAACGTGCGATGGATCTCGTCAAATACGCGAATAAGTTCACTGCGATCCGATCGCTCGAGTTGCTCGAGAACGGCGGGGCCGAGCGTATCGGCAGTAACTTCGCTGTTGAAATACTCCGGCACGATCTGCCGCCCGGCCAGTAAATTCGGTAGCGAAAAAAACGGCGCCTTCATCAACCTGAAAATCGCGAATATCCAGGTTGTCAGGCGATCGGCTCGATACACCACCACCATCGGGCGTTTTGTTAATAGCGCTTCCAAGGTCGCGGTGCCGGATGTCAATAGCGTCGCATCGCAAGCGGCCAGCACCGTCGGCGCTGCTCCGTCGACTAACGTCACAATATCGCCAACGTCCGTGGACGCGAGCGCGTCACGAAACAGTCGATGAATTTCATTGCTCGCCATCGCCGCGACAAATCGCACCGCGGGACGTTGCTTTTTTATCCACGCGACCGTGGCGGCAAAATCCGGCGCGAGCCGTTTCACTTCACCAAGGCGACTGCCGGGCAAGAGCGCAACGTAACGACCGTCGGCGGGTAAGTTCAACTGTTCGCGCGCCGCTCGTTGATCGACCTGTGACGGAATTTTATCTGCAAGTGGGTGCCCCACGAAACGCGCATCGAAAGACTGAATCGGTAAGTAGCGATCGTAAAATTCTTTTTCGAACGGCAATAGACACAACACCGCATCGACCGCATCGGCGATGTTGCGCACTCGCGCTTGCCGCCAGGCCCACACTTGTGGACTCACATATTGAATAGTGCGAACGCCGACCCGCTTGAGTCGCTTGGCCACACCGAGGTTAAATTCTTTGAAGTCGATACCGACGTAGATGTCGGCGCGCTCACGCTGCACGCGCGCGATCAGATCGCGTCGAATCCGCAACAGGCGCGGCAGCGCTTGAATGACTTCGGTGAGCCCCATGACCGCAAGATGCTCGGCCGATTCCCACGCGATGCAGCCCGCCGCCCGCATCCTCGGTCCCGCGATGCCGGAAAAACGCGTATTCGGTAAACGTTCGCGTAGCGCCTCAATCAACGCCGCGCCCAAATTGTCTCCGGAGGTTTCTCCAGCGACGATGACGATATGCGGTGTTAGATCCTTAGTGATGCCGATCATTGTTCCGGCCGGATTTCCATCTGCCCAGTAAGTCAGTCGACCGCTATCGCGCGATGCCGCGTTGACTGCGCGCTAGGAAATCGACGATCGGTTTGATCTCCGCTTGCGTCTGCGAGATTGCCGTCAATTGTTCCGTGGCTTCCGTTAATTTCAGGCCCGATCGATACAGCACGCGAAACGCGTTGCGGATGTTGCGCACTTGCTCAGTCGAAAAACCGCGACGCTTCAAACCCACTTCGTTGACGATGCGCGGTACGGCGGGATGGCCTTCCGCCGTCACATACGGCGGGATATCGTAGGTGGCTGCGGTGTTATTGGCCAGAAACGCATGCGCGCCGACCTTGCAAAACTGATGCACGCCCGCGTACGGCGATAAGATTACCCAATCGTCGATTTCGACATGACCCGCGAGACCGACGGCATTCGAGAACACGCAATGACTGCC
>JAYTQU010000064.1:0-4726 GCA_043746555.1 Pseudomonadota bacterium
TTTGTCAACCGCCTCTTCCGTACCGAGCTTGTCCATCATGGCCTTGGCTACTTGGTCATTAGTGCGCGACCAGATATCGACCACCTTGTTGTAACGCTCGCCGTTGGTGACCAGACCCGAAGCAAATTGCTCTTGAATCTCTTTCACTTCGCGTTCGGCGGCGGCAAGGATTTTTCCCTTCTGCAGCGGCACGACCATGTCGTCGACACCGATCGACACGCCGGAACGAGTGGCGTAAGCAAACCCCGTGTACATCACCTGATCGGCGAACACGACAGTTTCCTTCAACCCAACCAAGCGATAGCAAGCGTTAATGACGCTGGAAATAGCTTTCTTGGTCATGTCGCGATTGACCAAATCGAACGACAAACCGCGCGGCAGGATTTCGGCAAGCAACGCACGACCCACGGTCGTGTGCACCGTACGGATATGCTTGGTCAATTCGCCGTCAATCGACTTGACGTATTCGACGATGCGTACGCGCACTTTCGCTTGTAGATCGGCCTGACGGCTCTCATAGGCACGATGTACTTCAGCGGTATCGGAGAAGGCCATGCCTTCGCCCTTGGCGCCGACGCGCTCACGAGTCATGTAGTACAAACCGAGCACCACGTCTTGCGACGGCACGATGATCGGATCGCCGTTTGCCGGCGAGAGAATATTATTCGACGACATCATGAGAGCGCGTGCTTCGAGTTGCGCTTCCAGCGATAACGGAATGTGCACAGCCATTTGGTCGCCGTCGAAGTCGGCGTTGAACGCACCGCAAACGAGCGGGTGCAATTGAATCGCCTTACCTTCGATGAGCACCGGCTCGAACGCTTGAATGCCTAAGCGATGCAAGGTCGGCGCGCGGTTCAAGAGCACAGGATGTTCGCGAATGACTTCTTCGAGAATGTCCCACACTTCCGGACCTTCGCGTTCCACCATGCGCTTCGCCGCTTTGATGGTCGAGGCTTCGCCGCGTAATTGCAGCTTGGAGAAGATGAACGGCTTAAATAATTCAAGCGCCATCTTCTTCGGCAGACCACATTGATGCAGGCGCAGCGTCGGACCGACGACGATCACCGAACGGCCCGAATAGTCGACGCGCTTACCGAGCAAATTCTGACGGAAGCGACCTTGCTTGCCCTTAATCATATCGGCGAGCGATTTGAGCGGACGCTTATTTGTGCCGGTGATGGCGCGACCGCGGCGACCGTTGTCGAGCAATGCGTCGACCGCTTCTTGCAGCATGCGTTTTTCGTTACGCACGATGATGTCCGGCGCGTTGAGTTCCAACAGACGACGCAGACGATTGTTGCGATTGATGACGCGGCGATACAGATCGTTCAAATCCGAGGTTGCAAAACGACCGCCGTCGAGCGGCACCAAAGGACGCAGATCGGGCGGCAACACCGGCAGCACCGTCAACACCATCCATTCCGGTTTGTTGCCCGATATTAAGAACGACTCGACCAACTTCAATCGTTTCGATAAGCGCTTAATTTTCGTTTCGGAGTTGGTGCCGGCGATTTCTTCGCGCACCTTAACCATCTCCGACGAGAGTTCGATGCTCTTCAACAACTCAAATACCGCTTCCGCGCCCATTCGCGCATCGAATTCGTCGCCGTGCTTTTCGATGGCTTCGAGATACATTTCATCGGTCAGCAACTGGCCGCGTTGTAGTTCGGTCATGCCCGGTTCGATGACCACGAAGGCTTCGAAGTAAAGCACGCGTTCGATTTCGCGCAGCGTCATATCGAGCATCAATCCGATACGCGACGGCAACGATTTCAAAAACCAGATATGAGCGGTCGGGCTGGCCAGCTCGATGTGTCCCATGCGTTCGCGACGCACCTTCGATTGCGTGACTTCCACGCCGCATTTTTCGCAAACCACGCCGCGATGCTTCAAGCGTTTGTACTTACCGCACAGGCACTCGTAGTCTTTCTGCGGTCCGAAAATCTTCGCGCAGAACAAACCGTCGCGTTCCGGCTTGAACGTGCGGTAGTTAATAGTCTCCGGCTTTTTCACTTCGCCGAACGACCACGAACGGATCATTTCCGGCGACGCCAGACCAATGCGAATCGAGTCGAAATTTTCGACTTGCGGACCCGGCTTAAACATCTTCAATAAATCTTTCATCTCTAGTCACCTGTGTGAGGTGTGCGAATCCCATTCAAAAGCAGTTAGGAGTTAGCCGGAACGCGCTGTCGCGCGACGACTCTTTTCTCCCACTCAGGCTAACAGCTAACCCCTAGTTACTAATAGCTTCCCGTTCATCACTTCTCGTCCGCTTCCAATTCCATGTTGATGCTGAGCGAGCGGATTTCCTTCACGAGTACGTTGAAGGATTCCGGCATGCCCGCGTCCATCTGATGATTACCGTCGACGATATTCTTGTACATCTTCGTGCGGCCGTTCACGTCGTCGGACTTGACGGTGAGCATTTCTTGCAAGGTGTACGAAGCGCCGTAGGCTTCGAGCGCCCACACTTCCATTTCGCCGAATCGTTGTCCCCCGAACTGCGCCTTGCCGCCCAATGGTTGTTGCGTAACCAACGAGTACGGACCCGTGGACCTGGCGTGCATCTTGTCGTCCACCAAGTGATTCAACTTCAGCATGTACATGTATCCGACCGTCACGGGACGTTCGAATTTTTCGCCGGTGCGCCCATCGTACAGCGTCGTCTGACCGCTGGTCGGCAAGTCGGCCAACGTCAACATGCGTTTGATTTCTTCTTCCGACGCACCGTCGAATACCGGCGTCGCCATCGGCACGCCGTGGCGCAGATTCCCGGCCAATGCGAGTATGTCCTTATCGTCAAGCGACGCGACATCCGCTTTCTGACCGCCGGATTTGTTGTACAGCTCGTCCAAGAACGCGCGGACTTCGCTTGCTTTTCGCCGCGTATCATCGGACACGGCGTCGAGCATGCGACCGATCTTGTGGCCTACGCCCTTTGCCGCCCAGCCAAGATGCGTCTCGAGAATTTGTCCGATATTCATACGCGACGGAACGCCGAGCGGATTAAGCACGATGTCGACCGGAGTTCCATCGTCCATGTAGGGCATATCTTCGACTGGGACAATCGTCGAGACCACACCCTTGTTGCCGTGACGTCCGGCCATTTTGTCGCCAGGTTGCACGCGACGCTTTACGGCCAAATACACTTTGACCATCTTGAGCACGCCCGGCGCCAAATCGTCGCCCGCCGTGATCTTGGCTTTCTTCTCTTCGAAGCGTTTATCGAATTCCGTGCGTTGCAATTTCATGCGCTCGGCCATTTGTTCGAGCGACGTATTCGCTGCGTCGTCCTTCAAACGAATTTCGAGCCATTGTTCGCGCGGCATCGACGCGAGGTATTCGGCGTCGATCTTGCTGCCCGCTTTGAGCTTGTTCGGACCGGCTTCCGCCACTTTGTCGATGAGCAGCACGTTGACGCGCTGGAATAAATCGTCTTCCAGAATGCGGCGTTGATCGTCCAAATCTTTACGCACGCGTTCGAGCTCGTGTTTCTCGATCGACAACGCCCGTGTATCCTTTTCGACGCCATCGCGAGTGAACACGCGCACGTCGATCACGGTGCCGTCCATACCGGGAGGCACACGCAGCGATGTATCCTTCACGTCCGAGGCTTTCTCGCCGAAGATGGCGCGCAGTAGCTTTTCTTCCGGAGTGAGCTGCGTCTCGCCTTTCGGGGTGACCTTGCCCACCAAAATGTCGCCCGCGCGCACTTCGGCGCCGATGAATGCAATGCCGGCTTCATCCAACTTAGCAAGCGCGGTGTCGCCGACGTTCGGAATGTCCGCCGTGATTTCTTCTGGGCCTAACTTCGTATCGCGAGCGACGCAGGAGAGCTCTTCGATGTGAATCGTGGTGAAACGATCCTCTTGCACGACGCGCTCGGAAATCAAAATCGAATCTTCAAAGTTGTAACCGTTCCACGGCATGAACGCGACCAGCAAGTTTTGGCCGAGCGCCAATTCGCCGAGATCGGTCGAAGGACCGTCGGCAAGCACGTCGCCGCGAGCAATCACGTCACCGCCATGCACCAGCGGAGTTTGATTGATGCAGGTGTTTTGATTTGAGCGTGTGTACTTGGTGAGTGAGTAGATATCGACACCCGCTTCGCCTGCCGAGGTTTCAGCATCGTGCACGCGTACGACAATACGCGACGCATCGACCGAGTCGACGACACCGCCGCGACGCGCGACCACTGTTACACCGGAATCGATCGCGACCGCGCGTTCCATTCCCGTTCCGACCAGCGGCGTTTCGGCGCGCAAAGTCGGCACCGCTTGACGCTGCATGTTCGAACCCATAAGCGCGCGGTTTGCGTCGTCGTGTTCCAAGAATGGAATCAACGATGCGGCGACCGAAACGATCTGCTTGGGCGACACATCCATGTACTGAATCTTGTCGGGCGTCGAGAGCACGAATTCGTTTTGATGACGGCACGAAACCAGATCGCTGGTAAACGATCCACTAGCATCGAGTACCGCATTCGCTTGCGCGATCACGTACTGGCTTTCCTCGATGGCCGAGAGAAACTCGATCTCATCGACCAATTTTTGATTGACCACTTTGCGATACGGCGTTTCCAAGAAACCGTAATCGTTAGTGCGCGCGTACACCGCCAACGAATTGATTAAACCGATGTTTGGACCTTCCGGTGTTTCGATGGGGCAGACGCGACCGTAATGGGTTGGATGCACGTCGCGCACTTCGAAACCTGCGCGTT
>JAYTQU010000065.1:0-11908 GCA_043746555.1 Pseudomonadota bacterium
GCCCGCAAATTTTCGATTTGCAACGAATCGAAGTGCTACGGGGACCTCAAGGTACGTTGTTCGGCAAGAATACGACCGGCGGCGCGATAAACTTTATTACTCATGCGCCGACCTTTCAGAACGAAGGCAACATCGCGGTGCAAGTTGGCAACAATAATTATTACCACGCGCAAGGCGCGCTCAACATACCGATTGTCGACGACAAACTCGCAACGCGCTTGGCGTTCAACGCATCGAAGAGCGACGGTTGGATTAAGAACTACAATCCCGCCGGCGAAGATTTATCCTCGATCAATAACTACGCCTTGCGGTGGAGTTTTCTATACGAGCCTACCGATAGTCTCGATGCGACGTTGCGACTGTCGCATTCGCGCAGTAACCCAACCAATATCGGCGTGATCGCATACGGCACCGGTCCCGGCAACACCAACGCCTTCGGCGTCAATCCGCGTGTCAATCCGATCAATGGGAAGCCTTTCAACGCGTGGGAAGGTTACTACGATCGGACCGGCGGTGAGATCAAGGCCAATGGCGACGGCGCGATCTTGACGCTCAATCAACACTTCGACGATCTAACGCTCACATCGATCACATCCTTTATGAAGGGCGACTTCAAGAACAATGTGGATGCGGACGGTTCGATAGCGCCGTTGATCCCTATCGACTTTTACGCGGAGACTAAGGAAGTGGGGCAAGACTTGCGGCTATCGAGCAAGTATGACGGCCCGTTTAATTTCATCGCGGGTCTCTACTACTTTCACGACAAGACGGGAATTCGCACCGACTACTTTCTGTTCGGTGGGGCGTTCAATTTGAGCCAAACCTATCATCAGTCGCGCACCTCATACGCTATATATGCCGATGCGACTTACGATTTCGCGTCGAGCTGGACCGCTTACGGCGGCGTGCGCTGGACCGACGATCACGGCGAAGTCAACGACTTCAAAGTTATTCCGACTATTCCTACGGTGCAACAGCAGCACTACGACGATGCGGCGCCGACGGGTCGTTTGGGCGTTCGGCATCGATTCAGCGATGACGTGATGGGCTATGGGCAGTACTCGCGCGGGTATCGAAGCAGTTCGATTAACGGCAGCGCACTTAACAATGCCGCCGATTTCAACGTGGCGAATCCGGAATACTTAGACGCTTTTGAAATTGGACTGAAATCACAGTTGATCGACCATCGACTGCAAGTCAATTCGTCGGTGTTTTATTATCAATACAAAGATCAACAATTCGTCAATGCGCGCACCTTGACCGAATCGGTGATGGTCAACGCCGGCCGATCGCGCATTTATGGGCTTGAACTCGAGACGGTCGCGCAAATGACGGACAATTTTCGCGCCACTTTGGGCGTCGCGCTGTTGAGCACGGAATATCAAGAGCTGTACCTGTCGCGCGGCACGCCGCTGGTTACCTACAACTTAAAAGGCAACGAGTTGATCGAAGCTCCGCATAACAGCCTCAATCTTGCACTCGACTACGATCTACCGGTGTTCGGCGGCGGCAAACTCAACTTTCACGCGGATGCTGTGCGCATCAGCTCGATGTTCTATACACCATGGAACAATCTGCCACCGAGCAATTTGTCGGTCACGCCGTCGCAGTGGGAGGCCAATGCACGCATCGGGTATCGACCGGCATCCGGCAACTATGAATTCGCGATCTGGGGCAAGAACCTCAACGAGAACGACGTAGCGGCGGGTCAAGTGGGAGCGGATACATCAACGTTCTTCCAACGATTCACTGTGTCGCCGTACCCGCGACGTTACGGTCTGGAGTTTAACTACAAGTTCTAGAGCGCCATGGTGGACATTCGGTGCCGCGCCAACCTCTTCGGGCCACTGTTCCTTGCGAAAATCATGGAACACACGACAATGAGCGTGCTTAAAGCTATAGTTTGCCGCTCATCGGCATGCTCTGCGCGCGTAGAGCTGTCTAGAAGAAGAGGAGGGCGCGCATGTCCGGTCCCATGCTTACCAGGCATAACGACATCATCGATATTGCACGGCGCACCGGTCGCGTCACCGTTGAAGCGTTGGTCGAGCAATTGAAAGTGACGCCGCAGACGATTCGCAAAGATCTTAACGAGCTATGCGAACGCAATTTGCTCACGCGCGTGCATGGTGGCGCGGTCATCGCTTCCGGTGTCGATAATCTCGAATACGACGCGCGCCGCGAATTGTCGCGCGCCGAGAAGCAAGCGATTGGCGCTGCGGCGGCCACACTCATTCCCGACAAGGCATCGCTCTTCATTAATATCGGCACCACCACGGAAGAAGTGGCGCGCGCGTTGATTCGGCACAAAGGGTTGTTGGTGATTACGAATAATCTCAACGTGGTGGATCTGCTGTCCCGCTGTCCGGACATCGAGGTGATCGTGGTCGGCGGTCGTGTTCGTCCCAAGGATCGCGCCGCCGTCGGTTCGTTCGCCGTAGAGTTTATTCGGAACTTCAAAGTGGATTTCGCGGTGATCGGCACGTCTTCGATCGACGAAGATGGCGCGCTTCTTGATTTCGATATGAACGAAGTTCAAGTGTCGCAAACGATTATGCAGAACGCTCGGCAAGTGATATTGGTGGCAGACAGCAGCAAGCTGGGTCGTCCCGCGCCGGTGCGCATCGGACACATAAGCGATGTCGATGTGTACGTCACCGACATCATGACGAACGAAAAGCTGGCGACAGTTTGCGAGACCCATGGCGTCAAGGTTGTGACAACGCAGGCGTTGTCGAATCGGGTTACACGCAAAGCATTACAGTAGTTGGCGACCAATCAATCAAGCGATCAATCAAGCAATGCGGAGAATAATTACATGCGCAACTTAAGCGGTCTATTTTGGTGGGGACTGATTGTCATTGTGATCGGTTGCGCGCTCGCGCACTACACACAAACTTCCAATGGTATCCGCGTGGAAGACGTGCGATTCACCGGTACGAATGCGACGCCGATGAGCGCGTTGCTATATGTTCCCGCCAACGCTTCGGCAAAGACACCGGCGCCAGGTATTTTGGCGGTGCATGGCTATATCAATTCGCGCGAAACACAAAGCGCATTTGCAATTGAATACGCGCGCCGCGGATACGTGGTGCTGGCGCTCGATCAAACTGGGCACGGTTACAGCGGCGGCTTTGCGTTCGGTAACGGCTTCGGCGGGCCGGATGGTCTCAAGTATTTACGCAGTTTGGATTTCGTCGATGGCAACAACATTGGTCTTGAAGGGCACAGCATGGGCGGCGGTTCGATTCTTGCGGCGGCGCAAGCAATGCCGGACGGCTACAAGTCGATGGTGCTGGAAGGTTCCGCAACCAGAACAGTGTTCTCGCCGCCGGGCAACGCAACATTTCCGCGCAACGTTGCCGTGGTCTATAGCAAGTACGACGAATTTAGCACGCTCATGTGGGGCGTTGCTCTCGCCAAAGACGTCACGAAGAGCGCGAAACTCAAAGCGTTATTCGGAACGAGCAGCGATGTCCTGCCACTAAAACTGTATGGATCGATCGCCGACGGCGACGCGCGAGTATTGTACACGCCGACCACCACGCATCCAGGCGATCATATTTCCACTGAAGCCGTCGGTGACAGCATCGAATGGTTCCAGAAAACGCTTACCGGCGGCGTGTCATTGCCGCGTTCCGATCAGATTTGGTGGTGGAAAGAACTCGGCACGCTGATTGCGTTGATTGGTTTTGTGGTGTTGTTGTTGGGCGCATTCGATGTGTTGGTTCACATGCCGCATTTCGCAGCGTTGGCGCAACCGACGACGCCGGCATGCGAGCGACGCGATACGCGGTGGTGGGTCTCGTTGTTACTGACCGCGGCGATTCCGGTGTTGAGCTTCTACTACTTCTTCGGACTCGGTGCGAAATGGTTGCCCGCGTCGCGCTACTTTCCGCAAAGCATCACGAATCAGCTCATCGTCTGGGCGCTGCTCAACGGCGCGATCACGTTGGTGCTGGGCAAGTTGTTGTTTAATTCGAAAGCAAGCGTCACGCCACGTTGGTGGCTGTCGTTGCAAATTGCTTTGGTCACGGTCGGTATCGGTTACCTTTCGCTTGCGCTCGCCGATTATTTCTTTAAGGTGGATTTTCGAATTTGGGTCGTTGCCCTCAAGTTATTGAGCCTCGCTCAATTCGGATACTTCCTGGCGTACCTCATACCGTTTACCCTGTTCTTCGTTGTCGCCTTCCGCGCATTGCATGGATTTTTATCGGTGCAAGGCGATAGTGCGCTGCGGCACTACGCATCTACCATCGGCGCTATGGCATTTGGATTCTTTTGCTTCATCGCGGCCGAATACATTCCGTTGTTCACGGTCGGCCACTTGCTCGTTCCTGCAGAAGCGCTCAACGCCATCATCTCGATTCAATTTCTGCCGTTGATGATCATCTTGGGGATCATCGCCGCCTTTACGTGGCGACGTACTAATAACTACCTGCCCGGTGCGTTGATCGCCGGGCTGTTCGTGACTTGGTACGTGGTTGCAGGAACCGCGACGCAATTTCGCGGTTAGCGAGATCGAGTCGGCCAGTGAGGCGTGAATCTATTTAGCCGCGTCCTTGCGATATTTTCCGAACGGCAACTTCTCGACGAATTCAACGCACTTGAAGTCGAGTAGTTGCATGTTTTTATCTAGGCGTCGATACCGCGGCAAGCTGATTTTCCAAGGCTTTGTGAACACATCCGGATCGGTGATGGTCGCTTCATACATCAATACGTTCGCACCCATCGGTTTGTAGCGCTCTTGAACCTTCATGTTGGTATCGTGAAAAATTGCCGGCGCTCCCGAATTCGGCGGAGATCAACAGGGTGTTCGGCTCTTGCACGATCTGAAACGGATACGGCAGACAAGTGGCGCGCGGAACGCCGGGCAAATAACATTTCACGACGGGATCGCGTTCCAGCCAATCCGCTTAGTTGTTGCGCCCATGACGCGTGCATTTCCCATCGGCGTAATCACGATAGTCCCCGCAAATAATTCTTATCCGACCGGCCGTGCGGCCAACAGGTTAAGGAGTACGTTTTCGGTCGGATGCAACGATTGATATCTGCAATAGCAATAGTCGCCGCGGTCAAGTTCGGCAAATATGCGGAAACGGGGAGCGTCTCCGTTTCCGCAGCTTTCGCGAAACGGCGCGCAGGCGCAATTGAGTTTTAATGGCTATCTTTATCGCCGTCGCGATCATTGTCTCGATCTTCACCCGCGATGGGATCGATGCTGCCGTAGACGCCGTTCGCTTCGTCGTTCGCGCCGGCGGTGAAGAATAGCGAATTGGTTGCTTGTCCTTGCACTCCGTTTCCAAAGCTCAATCCCCACAATCCATCGATCTTCAAGGTGCGACCGTTTGCGTCTTGCAGCTGACCGACGAACGCGCCGCTAGCGAGGTCGTAGGCGTCGATTGTTCCGTCACCGAAATTGCCGACCAACAAGCGATTGCTGAAGCGACCGAAGTCCGCCGGTGCAAGCGCGATTCCCCACGGCGCGTTCAATGGTTGACGCGATGCGAGTCGACGAATGAATTGACCATTGGTGTCGAACACTGAGACGAAGCCCAGCCCGCGACCGGGAATTTCATCATGCGCATCGCCGTCTTGCTTGGCGTAAAGCACGTAGATATTTCCCAATACATTTTGAATGCCGAACGGCGCGTAGCCCGTAGGTATATACGGATCGCGGAAATCGCCGATCATCGCAACTTTCGTGAAGGTCCTATTAAAGACATCGACCTTACCGTTGTGAAAATCCGCAGCGTAGATAAAATTGCCCGTGCCGTTGGAACCGATTGCGAGGCCCTTATAAACAGCGCCGTCGACAGCGTCGTACGTAGTGACGGAGTTAGTCGCGTTCACTGCGGGCGACCAACCCGAAATAGTTCCGCCTTCACCGGAAAAAATAAATCGGCTGGGTCCAGACTTGCCGGCTTGCGTAACAACGAAGTCGGCCGAGCCGCTATACACAATCCCGGTTGGATTTGCCGGTCCACGCGTGCCGGGCGGTATCGCCACCGTGAGGGGAATTTTTGCACCGGTGCCGTCGTATAGCGTCGAAGTCGCCGTACCGTTGTTGGCAACCCAGACAACGGCCGTTGGATTAAATGCAATGCCCCACGGATTTATCAGCGCCGGATCGGTGTGATCCGCGGTGACACCGCCGTCGGAAACCAGGTTGTGAACCGCATAGCGATGCGAATGCGATTCATCGGCGCGAACGACGTTTGCAACCGCCGCGAATCCGACACCCGCCGCAAGTAAACACGAGACGAAATAATATCTACGCATAGAGCACCTCTGTAGATTTGAAAGTTATAGCAGCCCTTGGCGCGACGTGTTGCACGACGTGCCCGAGCAGTAAGTGCTCGGTTAGTCGATAAAGGTTGTTTGCGCGGACGAATTGTCGTCATGCTTGAACAAGCGGATCAACGACATCTAGGGCTCATGCACGGTGCGCCGGTTGCGATAGCGCCAGTGCAAAGGCCAGTGACGGTCGTATTGCCGATGGCGATGGTCGGCGCACTGCAGCGCCCTCTGTTTTGTGTTTTGCCTCCATGTCTATACACTGAGCGTGGATTGATTCAGGGTTAACTGTTCCAGGGAGAATCCGGTGTACTCGCGCATTCTCGGTTTGATCGCCTTGATGTCTATTGGCGTCGCTCACGCGGTAGTCGCTGCGGAACTCGTTGTGTTAACGCCCATGACCACGGGTACGGAAGTTGTTATGCGCGCCGGGCCGAAGGGCGAAAAACCAGCGCCGATTTTGCGGCGTGCGCCCGACAATGCAGTGACGAAATCGGTGCTGCGCGAAGCGACGCGCGGATCGATTAAGTTCATGTTGGATCTCGATGAATATGCGCAGCGCATTTCGGGCGCGAAAACGGCACCGACTTATCTATCGATGTCGCGCGAAGCGGGCGGCTTTGCACGTCGCAACTTTTGGCTGGCCGTAGGCGACAAGTTTGTCTGGCACACCGATCCGTATGTGGATTTGGCGGTCGATAACCAAAGTATCGCCGACGGTAGTTTCGAAGAAGAGTTCGCGCATGAGATGGGTCACGTGTTGCTCCATCGAGTGTTGCCTAGATTCCCGAGCGGTATGTCGCGCGCGCCGCATTCGAGTTTGGCCGTCACCGATTATCCGACGGCGTTCGACGAAGGCTTCGCCATTCACTTTCAAGGGTTGGCCAGACAGATCACCACGAATCCGCAGTTGCAAGCGTACGATGACGGTTTTGCTTTTAAGCCGTTTGTCGCATACTGGGCAAGCGATCTCGATCGAGCGTTTCGTCTGCGAGGCATGCGCGATGATTTATTCATTCACTTGCAATTACCGGTCGCGTTGCAAGTGGGCGATGCCACTTCGTTGTTCGATTTGACGCATTTCAAAAACGGACAACAGATGATGGCGTCCGAAGGCGTGATCGCAACACTTTTCTACCACTTGCAACTCCGGGTGCCGGACAAACCGGAAGATTTATTGAATCGCTACAAGTCGCTGCTCCATTCGTTACGCGCGCTGAATTCGGAAAGAATTCAATCCGGCACGCCGATCTTTCTGAATCTGGTTCAAGCGCACATCCAACGCGTGCCGCAAGCACGTAATGCATGGGTCGGAACGGTCCTTGATTTAACGTATGGAGCAACGGCAAGTACGTCGGTCATTCGCGGCATGACCAATTTGTCCGCGCTGGGTCAAGAAGGGAAGCGCGATGAATATGTGGCTGCGCTCAAACGATCGCGCGCCACGCTCGCGACACTGACCGCCAACGTCGTACGCGATCCGAAGCGATTGTCGGCGGCATTGGGAAGTGAACTTTGGTTAGGCGTTAAGCGCAAGGATGGCGACGTCGAGACGATCAATCTCAACACGGCCGAGCAAACCGGCTTAACCGATGTGTTGGGTTTCGAGACGGGCGCCGTCAATCTGTTGCTAGCCGATCGTGCGACCGGTGGGCCGTTTAAGGATGTTGCCGACTTCGCGACGCGTCGTGGGCTATCCGCAGATGTGGCGAATCGATTGGCTGCGGCGCAAGCTCTCGCACATTTGGTGGGCGACTACGACCGTCAGAATTGATGCGCTTAACGCGAGCGTTGACGAGTCATCATATTAGCGAGCACGGTCACTGTTTTCTTGACCGCGTAACATGCGGCCAGTGCGAGGATCAAGCTCGACAATTCATGCACTGGAACGCCTTCGTGACCCGGATGCGCCTCGCAAATGATCGGTAGTAACAGCAGTGCCAATGCCGCGTCGGTCCAATTGAAAAGTTTCATGATGCACTCTCCACGATTGATGTCTTCGGAAAAAAACCTTAAGAACGAAATAGTCTCGAGTACTGCGTTTCGTGCCGAATACTTGCCATGCCGTGTAGCGGCGTGGCAATGCCGATATCGTCATCGTCCGCATTGAGTGCTTGCTGGACGATGTTTGGAATCGTCGGCACGATGCGATTCAATATCCGCTGTCCGGCGGATTGACCGATCGGTAGCAGCTTGAGCGCCGCAAGCACTTGGTTTTCTGCCCAAGCCCAAAGATACGCGTGTGCCGCCGAACTGCGATCGATCGACCACTGCACGGCGGCCAGAGCGAACATTGCTATATAAGAGGTGTAATCTCGCGCTATCCATTTCTGCGCGCCTTCGACTTGCAGTTCGACTAAGACTTTCGCCAGTGCTTTGCCCATGTGCCGTTCTTCGGCGCGCAGCTCGACAGTCTCTCGCGAAGCAATCAAGAATCGACTCCAGCGTTCGACCGATACGCTGTCGTCGTTCATCCAAGCTGCATGCAAGCGAATCAAAACGGGAAGATCAAGTGTTCCGACTGCGTTATGCGCGATGCCGAGAATCCAGTCCCCAGTGTCTTGCTCGTCGTGAATCCATTCGGCATGCACCGCATACTCAAGACCTTGCGAAAAATGATACGCGCCGATCGGCAATGCGGGGCTAACGAGTTGGCAGAGGCGCAGCAACGATAGAGAGTTGGATCTCGGCTCAAGCATGCAAATGCGCCTTGAGTAATATGTTCGAGTGCGAGTGATCCGAATATGCGCCGGCTTCCGGTTCGAACGGCAACGTGTCTTGCGAGACCGGTAAACCTAGCCCGCGCACCATGTCATCGAGCACGTGATCGTGTAAGTAACGCAGCCATCCGGCGCCGATCTGCACGGAGACATGGCGATTTCCCAAGTGATACGCCGCACGGGCGAGTTGCAGTGGATCGGCGTTCGCTACAACTGAAACCGATTCCGGCGCAGCGACGATTTCGATGACGCGTCCATCGTCGGCCAACAATTGATCGCCGCCGCGAAGAATGTGGCCGCGGTCCAAATTCAATCCCACTTCTTCGCCGGTGCTTAATGCGGTGCGTAGACGGCTCCTTTGTCGCAGCTCGAATGGCAGCACGAGTTGTGCGGCGGGCGTGCGTTCGTCGGATAGTTTTTGCGAAATTGTCAACATTGCGTTTCTTCTTACTCCCTCACCCTAGCCCTCTCCCGCAACCGGGAGAGGGGACTGGATTTAAAACAAAAAATATCGTTGTGCCAGCGGCAGCACGCTTGCCGGTTCGCACGTTAGCAACTGTCCGTCGGCGCGTACTTGATAAGTCTGCGCATCCACGTCGATGGGCGGCTGGTAGTTGTTGAGAACTAAATCTTTCTTTCCGATATTGCGAGTGCCTTTCACCGCAACCAATCGCTTGTTGAGTCCGAGACGCTTCGCGATACCGTTATCGAGTCCGGCTTTGGAAACAAACGTCACGGACGTGGCGTGACGCGCACCGCCCATTGCGCCGAACATCGGTCGATAGTGAACGGGTTGTGGAGTGGGGATCGACGCATTCGCATCGCCCATTGGCGCAGCCGCGATCATGCCGCCTTTGATAATGAGTGCGGTCTTGGCGCCGAAAAATGCGGGCTTCCATAAAACAATGTCGGCGAGTTTGCCGACTTCAATCGAGCCGACTTCGTGCGCGATGCCGTGCGTGATGGCGGGATTGATCGTGTATTTCGCGACGTAACGTCTGGCTCGAAAATTATCGTTGCGCGCGCTATCTTCTTTGAGCGCACCGCGTTGTACTTTCATCTTGTGCGCCGTTTGCCAGGTGCGCGTCACTACTTCGCCGACGCGGCCCATCGCTTGCGAGTCGGAGGAAATCATCGAGAAGGCGCCCAAATCGTGAAGAATATCTTCGGCTGCAATGGTCTCGCGACGAATACGCGACTCGGCAAACGCAACATCTTCGGCGATACCCGGATCCAAGTGATGACACACCATCAGCATGTCGAGATGTTCGTCGATGGTGTTAACGGTGTAAGGTCTCGTGGGATTCGTGGAGGAGGGCAATACGTTCGACAATCCGCACGCTTTGATAATGTCCGGTGCATGACCGCCGCCGGCGCCTTCGGTGTGATACGTGTGAATCGCGCGACCCTTGAATGCAGCAAATGTGTCTTCGACGAATCCCGACTCGTTCAGCGTGTCGGTGTGGATTGCGACTTGTACATCGTATTGGTCCGCGACGCTTAAACAACAATCGATTGCAGCCGGTGTGGTGCCCCAGTCTTCGTGCAACTTTAATCCCATCACGCCCGCTGCAACTTGTTCGATCAAACTCTCCGGCAGACTGGCGTTACCCTTACCGAGCAAACCGATGTTGACGGGCAAGTCTTCGCTCGCTTGCAACATACGATCGATGTACCACGGTCCCGGCGTACAAGTTGTTGCGCTCGTGCCCGCTGCCGGTCCGGTGCCGCCGCCAATCATGGTGGTGATTCCGGAAGCCAATGCTTCTTCCACTTGTTGCGGGCAGATCATATGAATGTGCGCGTCGATGCCGCCGGCCGTCGCGATCAATCCTTCGCCCGCGATAATTTCCGTTCCGGGCCCAATAATAATGTTCACGCCAGGTTGAATATCCGGATTGCCCGCTTTACCGATGCTTGCGATGCGGCCGTTTTTCAAACCGATGTCTGCTTTGACAATGCCCCAGTGATCGAGAATGAGTGCGTTGGTAATGACGGTATCGACAACGTCTTTCGCACCGCGTTGGCTTTGGCCCATACCATCGCGAATGACCTTGCCGCCGCCGAACTTCACTTCTTCGCCATAGATCGTGTGATCCTTTTCGACTTCGATGATGAGATCGGTATCGCCTAGTCGCACACGATCACCGACGGTGGGGCCGAACATTTCGGCATAGGCTTGTCTTGATACTTTCGTCATTGTAATTCCCACGGATGAGTCGTCAGGAGTTAGTCGTTAGGAGTTAGCCAGAGCGGTACCGAGGTTTCCCCTCTGGCTAATGACTGACCACTACCAACTTCTTTGCTTCTCAAATCTTCCCCATCACCTTCCCTTGAAAACCGTATACCTTACCTTCGCCTGCGTAACGCACTAGTTCCACTTCGCGTGTTTGACCTGGCTCGAATCGCACTGCGGTTCCAGCGGCGATGTTGAGGCGAAAGCCTCGAGCAATGGCACGGTCGAAATGCAATGCGTTGTTGGTTTCGAAAAAATGATAATGCGATCCGACTTGAATCGGCCGATCGCCGCTGTTCGCGACTTTCACTTTTACTGTGTCGCGGCCGACATTAAGTTCGATGTCGCCGGGTTGCGTGATGATTTCGCCTGGAATCATGACTGCACCCGCGGCGCGCGCGAGATCGCGAGATCGCGAGCGCGTGAGGTCGTTAAACGCGACTGCGTCGCTCTTCTATGTATCTTCTGACCATTTGATGCTTTCACGATTTCGCGACCTCACGCTATGGGTTGATGTACCGTCACGAGCTTTGTGCCGTCGGGAAAGGTTGCTTCGACTTGCACGTCGTGAATCATTTCCGCGATGCCGTCCATGACATCGTTGCGAGCCAACAATGTCGCGCCATAGCTCATGAGTTCGGCGACCGTCTTGCCG